>JACQKK010000145.1 GCA_016204605.1 Candidatus Lambdaproteobacteria bacterium | reverse complement strand
TGGCCTTCCCCGGGCTGGTCACGCTGCTCGTGTTCGAGAGCAACCTCCGGCTGGGGCCGACCCCGACCGCCACCCTCTCCGCCACCTCGCCGGTGTTCGCGGTCGCCGGCGCGATCCTGTTCATCGGGGAGCGGCTGACGGCGCCCGTGGTGCTGGGTACGACGGCGGTCGTCGCGGGCATCGTGCTGCTCTCCTGGCGGCGCGGCGGCGGCGACCGCTGGCGCCTGCCGGTGCTGGGGCTGCCGCTGGCCGGTGCGGTGATCCGGGCGCTGGCCCAGGTCGGCACCAAACTCGGCCTGGTCCTGCTCCCCAGCCCGTATGTGGCGGGGCTGGTCGGCTACACGCTGTCGGTGGCGACCCTGCTGGCGGTGGCACGGCTGCGGTACCGGGGGCGCCCCATCCGCCTGCACCGGCGCGGCGTGCCCTGGTTCGTGCTCGCGGGCTTCTGCAACGGGATTGCCGTGCTCAGCCTCTACACGGCCCTGAACACGGGCCCGGTGAGCGTCGCCGCGCCGATCGTGGCGACCTTTCCCGTGTTCACCCTGCTGTTCAGCGTGCTGTTCCTGCGGCAAGAGGCGTTGCGCTGGCCGGCGCTGGCGGGCGTGGGGCTGGTCGTCGCGGGCGTCGTCCGCATCGTCGTGTGAAGCCGCTGCATTCGGGCCATGGCAGCCGCGTACTTCTTTCACATCTGCCGCAACCACGCCTTCGTGGACGGGAACAAGTGCACGGCGCTGGCCGCGACGGAGGTGTTCCAGCGGCTCAACGGCCACATCCTGAAGGCCTCGGATGAAGAACTCGAAACCCTGACCCGCGGCATTGCCGACGGCACCCTCTCCAAGGACGACGCGACCCTGCTCTTCCGTCGGCACACCGGGCTGGCGTAGGGTTGGTTCCAGGCGACGTTCCATCGACGTGAACGCAGCATCGCACGGAGGCTACCAGCCATGGCGCATCAGGTGCTCAAGGTGACCCGCGTGTTCCAGCCTCAGGGCTACTCCCACGCCATCCGCGCGGGCGATACGGTCTATATCGCGGGACAGGTGGCCCGCGACCTGACGGGCGCGCTGGTGGGGCGCGGCGACTTCGAGATGCAGGCGCAGCAGGTCTACAGGAACCTCCAGGCGATCCTGGAGGAGATCGGCGGGGGGCTGGAGAACGTCGTCAAGATGACGACGTATCTCACCCACTCGGGTTACGTGGACAAGTACCGCGCGGTGCGGAGCCGGCTGTTCGCCCCGCCCGAGCCCACCAACACCCTGCTCATCGTCCAAAGCCTGGCCAGCCCCGACTTCCTGATCGAGGTCGAGGCCGTGGCCGTGCTCAACCGCTGAGGGCGGCGGCCGGAAACCTCACCCGCTCCGACCCTCCTGCTCCGCGGACGGAGCGGGAGGGCGATCCTAACCGGCCATGAAGGCGCATTGGAGCCTTGCTCCCTCCCCCCTTGCGGGGGGAGGGACGGGGTGGGGGGCGCGCCGGCGGCGCGCGAAGGGCTTACCTGCCGTTTTCCAGGAACCAGCCCTGGGCGGCCGCCACGCCGCTCCCGAGCGGCACGGGATGCTTGAGCTGGCGCAGGGCCATTTCGACGCCGCCCAGGGTGGCGAGCACCTCCAGCTCGTTGAGCTGGCCCAGGTGGCCGATGCGGAACACCTTGCCCGAGAGCGGCCCGAGGCCGTTGCCCAGCGCCAGGTTGAAGCGTGCCTCGGCCAGCGCGATCAGGGCATCGGCATCGACGCCCTGCGGGGTGACGACGGCCGTGATCGTGTTCGAGGCCTCCTCGGGCTTGTGGGCCACCAGCTTGAGCCCCCAGGCGGCCACCGCCTTGCGCACCCCCTCGGCGAGCCGGGCGTGGCGCGCGAACACGTTGGGCAGGCCCTCCTCCGCCAGCATCTTGAGGGACTCGTCGAGCCCGAACAGCAGGGTCGTCGCGGGGGTGTAGGGGAAGAAGCCCTTGCGGTTGTTCTCCAGCATGGCCGCCCAGTCGAAGTAGTGGCGGGGCGACTTGGCGCTCTGCGATGCCACGAGCGCCTTCTCGCTCACGCAGAGCATGCCCAGCCCGGGCGGGAGCAGCAGCCCCTTCTGCGAGCCGGTCACGGCGATGTCCACCCCCCACTCGTCCATGCGGAAATCGATGCTGCCCAGCCCGCTCACCGTGTCCACGACGAGCAGCGCCGGATGATCGGCCCGGTCCAGCGCCCGGCGCACCGCGCGCAGATCCGTCATCACCCCGGTCGAGGTTTCGTTCTGGATGGTGAAGACGGCCTTGATGCCCCGGTCGCGATCGGCAGCCAGCCTCTCGTAGGCCTGCTCCTCCGAGACCCCGCTGCCCCAGGGCAGCGCCACCTCCTCCACCTGGAAGCCGAGGTTCCGCGCCAGCTTCGCGTAGGCCACGCTGAAGTTGCCGATGGTGAAGCACAGCACCTTGTCGCCGGGCGAGAGCGTGTTCACCAGCGCCGCCTCGCTCACCCCCGTGCCCGAGCTGGGGAAGATCAGCGGCGTGCCCCGCTCGGTGCGGAACACCCCCTTGAGCCGCGGCAGCAGCCCCTTCACGAGCTTGGCGAACTCCGCCCCGCGGTGGTTGATGATGGGCTGACTGATGGCCCGCACCACGCGGTCCGGGAGGTTGGTGGGTCCGGGTATCTGCAGGAACAAGCGACCAGCCATGGAGCCTTGACGGAAGAGAGGCGGTGATCGCGCGGGAGCCCGCCCTCGGGCTCCGGGCGCCTGTGCGGCCGTCCTGCTCCCGCGCTGGCGCGGGCGGGCCGGCCGACCTGCCGGGGGCCCAGAGGGGCCATCCCCGGCCGGAACTTGCAACATTACCACGGGTGCGGGGCTAACGCACGGCCACCACCGGCCGGGTGGGCTCGGCCTCGCCGACGATCCGCCGCAGCAGCGCCCCAAGCTGGGTCGCGGTGGCGGCGTCGATGGTGGCGCCGGGGTGGCGCACGCGGTTGTGGGCGATCCAGCCCCGCAGCCGGTAGAGCTCCTTGCGGATGGCCAGCCCCGGCTGCGCCTCGAACACGATCAGCGGCAGGTAGCGCGTGTAGAGCGCCCAGGCCTCCTCGGCGCGGCCGGCCTTGGCGGCGCGCGTCATCGCCAGCAGCACCTCGGGGAAGGCGAAGCCGGTCATGAAGCCGTCCGACCCCCGTTCGAGATCGAACATGCCGTACACGGCGCCCAGGCCGGTGAGGACCGGCACCTGCCGGCCCCTGCTTCCCGAGCCCGACCCAGTGCTGGTCCCAGTGCCCATCCCCGCCCCCATCCCGGCCCGCAATGCGGCGATCTTCTGGGGGGAGGGTGTGGCCTCGGCCTTGATGCAGGCCACGCGCGGAATCTCTGCCACCATCCGCAGCAGCAGCGGCACGCCCATATCCACCTGGGTCGAGGCCGGGTGATCCTGGAGGCAGATCGGGATGCCGATGCCC
>JACQKK010000026.1 GCA_016204605.1 Candidatus Lambdaproteobacteria bacterium | reverse complement strand
GAGGACTGCGGTCATGCTCCGGTGCGCCGGGACTTCGGCGCGGCAACCTTCCCCCGGACCTGCTGGCGTGCGGGCGGCGGCTTGCGTGCCGGCGCCCTGCGACCCGATGCCTTCGCCCGCGGCTTGCGCTCGGCGACGAGCGCGAGCGCCTGCGCGAAGCGTCCCCGCCGCCCGAAGCCGTGCAGGGCCTCGAACAACGGCTCGGTCTCCCTCCCCAGCACGGGCTGGACGAGGGCGGTGAACTTGCGGTGCAGATCGTCCCAGCCGAGCGGGTTGGAGGGGTTGCCCAGGGATTCGGTCACTTCGGCATGGAGCGCGGTGCCGTCCTCCAGCTCGATATCCATCACCGAGCCCCACTTGCCGATCCGCTCGTTGACCTCGAGCTCGACCACGCGCAGCACGGCCTGCATGCGCGGATCGCGCAGGCGCTGCGCCGAGAAATCGTCGGCGACGGCCACGTGGCCGTTCAGTGCCAGCGCCACGGCGAAGGGCACGCTGAACTTGGCTTCGAGATGGGTCTGGGGATTCTCCCGCCCCACCAGCCGCCGGGAGAGGGCCGGCAGCTGCGTGCGGATGCGGCGGATGGGTCGCCCGGCCACCTGCGGTAGGATCTGGCGCGCCGCATCGATATGGCCGTGGATGAGCTTGCCGCAAGCATACGGCTTGAAGGAGTCGCGCCGCAGCGTGTGGCCCGGCGTGAACGCGACGTCGGCCAGGCTTACCGAGCCGTCCTGGGCGAGCGTGGCTGCGAGGCCGTTCGGCGCGTCGAACAGGTGGGTGGCGGCCTCGAAGCCGTCCCCGGCGAGCTGGGCGGCGAGGATGCCGTCCATGGCGGCCTTGCCCGGGTGGAACGGCTTCGCCATCGTGCCGAAGGAGGCGTTGAGCCCTCCGGCCGTGGTGGCCGCCACGCCGAGGGCATGGGCGCTGCGCCGCTCGTCGAGCCCCATCAGCACGCAGGCCGCCGCCGTCGCGGAGAAGCGCCCGAACACCGAGGTGGGGTGGAACCCCACCTGCTGCAGCTTGGGATCGAAGCGGGTGCCGCCCAGGGCCGCGCCCACCTCGAAGCCGGTGATGAAGGCCCCGAGCGCCGCCTGCGCCCCCTTGCCCTGCTCCATGGCCACCGCCAGCGTGGCGGACCAGGTGGGCGAGCTCAGGTGGCTGCCGCCATCCACGCGCGTGTCGTCATAGTCGAGGCAGTGGCCCATCGTGCCGTTGACCAGCGCCGCCAGCGCCGGCGTCGTCGTGCCGCCGAGCAGGATGCGGGACGGCCCCGGCGCCCCCCAGCGCGCGACCGTGCGCCGCACCGCCTGCGCGGCGGGCTCGCGGACAGCGCCCAGGGCCACGCCCACCCAATCGACCAGGCACTGCGTGGCGATCTCGACGATCTCAGGGTCGTAGCGCCGCCCGCGGGCCTGGGCGATGAAACGGGCGGCGGCGGATCCGATGGGGTTCTCGAGGGTGGTCGGCATGGGAGATTTCCCAGGGGGCGGATGGGAATGGCGGGCTCCGCCACCGAGCCGGGCGGGTACGGCACCGCTCGGGGTTGCGTCGGCCCTGTTACTGGGGCCTTAGTATAGGGAACGGATGCGTGTCAAATGGGGGCGCCGGGGTTCCCCTCACCGCGCGCGGAGAGGGGGTCGGGGGGAGAGGTGCTCCGGGCGACCTCACCCGCTCGGTCCCCCGTTCCAAGAATTGGAGGGGGGGCAGCCGTGCCACCGCCGGTTTGGGCGAGCGCACCGCAACAGGCCCGCCGCCCATCTCGCCCGTGTGGCCGCGCGGGGCCTCACCCTCCCCGGCCCTCGCTCTCGTGGAGGGGCGGGCGAGCGCTCGGGATCGGCCACCGGGGCGGCTGGAGCCGCGGCTCCCCGGCGCGTGGGAGAGCGCGTCGCGCTGGGGTTCCCCAGGGGGGAGCGTATCAGCGGGCGGGCGCTACCTTCAGGCGGCGGGGATCTTGTGGATGCGCCAGCGCTCCTTGAGCGCGCGGTCGAACTCGGCGGACGAGGAGCAGAGCAGGGTGTGGGCGAACAGCTCCACCTTGCGCTCGCGGAGCAGATCGAAGGCCGAGAGGATGGCGTGCTCGTAGAGCGGCTCGGGGTTGGCGAGCTGCGAGGCCTGGTGGGCCGAGTGCACGAACTCGATCAGGATGTTGAAATCGACCGGGTCCACGTGGAGGCGCTCGGCCACGCCGCGCAGCAGCTCGATCTCGTCGTCCATCAGCACGCCGTCGGACATGGCCATGCCCATCATGTCGAGGATCAGGCTGTAGACCAGGTCCGTGCGGGCGAGCCTGCGCTCGATCGGCTCCAGCCGGGTCACCGCCTGATGGGCGGCGGCGAGCACGCGCTCCCGGCTCTTCGGCGGCAGGCGGAACTGCTCGATCCAGCGCTGGAGCAGCTCCAGCTCGTAGGGATGGAGCTCGCCATCGGCGGCGGCCACGGCCGCCACCAGCAGCAGGTAGTCGCGCCGCTTCTGCCAGGAGTAGTCCTGGATGCCCGGCAAGCGCCGGGGGCGGTTCCTGATCATGGCGAGTGCTCCTTCGGCCTCGATCCCCCTCGCGGGGCGCGGCGTCGCGGAGAGGGGCGGGCCGCGCTCCGGCTCCGGCTAGCCGGCCCGCGCCGGGCGGAACATGAAAACGCCATCGCGGTAGAAGAAATAGGGTTGCAGCGCCACGTTCCGGTGCAGCTCCTCGAAGTAGCCGCTGCCCGCGATGGGCAGGCGCCCGATATCCCAGCGCCGGCTTTCCGGCTCCTGCGAGAGCGAATAGCGACCGAAATCGACGAATACCCGGCGATCCTGCCTGTTCACATACAGGAATCGGGGCAGGAAGTCACTCCGCCCGCCGGCGGTTTCGACGCCGATGGTGTGATCCTCGATCTGGAGGCTGTAATGGGGATTGGCCGGCGGGGCGGCGGGGCGCGGCAGGCCCGCCTGGTCGCGGATCGTGGCCCGGTGGCGGCCCACCTGGCTGAGCGGGCTGTCCGGGCGGCTGCTGAACTTGCCGCTCAGCCCATCCATCACCGGCGTGCGGAAGTTGACGAAGCGGATGAACTCGCGCGTGGTGAACTGCCGGTTCCGGTTGCGGCCGTGGAACAGGCGCACGCCGATGGCGTTGATCGAGTAGCCCGTTAGCAACTCGTCGGGGCGGTCGTAGAGCAGATCCTCGACGTGGAACGCGCCCGTGGCCAGGTCGATCTCGGCGTCGATGGTCTCGCCGGGGTTGGGCGTGTTCAGCCGCACCACCAGCCTGATCTCGTCGGCCAGCGAAAGGTTGGTCTGCAGCGACTGGAACTCGAAGCGCACCTCGCCGCCCACCAGCACCCGCATCCACTTCCGCAGCTCCGCCTGCACCGGCTCGTGGTCGGGATCGCGCCGGGCGGCGTCCACCAGCCGGATGTAGGCCTTCCTGAACTGCTTGGCGGCCAGGTAGGTGCGATAGCGCTCGAAGCCCTCGCGCGCCACGCGCTTGTTGGCCCGGTCCAGCGCGAGCTGGAACTCGGGGTCCTTCGGGTCGTCCACCACGGCCAGGTGGTAGGCGATCGCCGCCTCCTCCCAGCGGTTCTGCGCCTCGAGGGCCTGGCCCTCGGCGAAGTTCGTCGAGCAGCCCCCCGCGAGCAGCGCCGCCGCCAGCGCCGCTACGGCCAGCAGCGGCGCGGCCGCCCGTGCCGCCAGCGTGCGATTCATGCCGCGTCCCCTCATCAGTTCTCGGGCAGCGGGTAGTTGGGCGATTCTTCGGTGATCAGGATGTCGTGCACGTGGCTTTCGCGCAGGCCCGCGTTGGTGATGCGCAGGAAGCGGGCCTGGGTGCGCAGGGCGTGCAGGTTGGGGCTGCCCAGGTAGCCCATCCCGGAGCGCAACCCGCCCACGTACTGGAGGATGCTCTCGGCCAGCGGCCCGCGGTAGGGCACGCGCCCCTCGACGCCCTCGGGCACCATCTTGGCGGGGTCCAGGTTGCCGTCCTGGAAGTAGCGGTCGGCGCTGCCGCGCTTCATGGCGCCGATGGAGCCCATGCCGCGGTAGATCTTGTAGCGGCGGCCCTGGTAGAGGATGGTCTGGCCCGGGCTCTCGTCGGTGCCGGCGAACAGGTTGCCGAGCATCACGCTTTCCGCCCCGGCCGCCAGCGCCTTGACGATATCGCCCGAGTACTTGATGCCGCCATCGGAGATCACCGGCACGTCGTACTTGATCGCCACCACGGCCACCGCGTGCAGCGCGGTGAGCTGCGGCACGCCGATCCCGGCGATGACGCGGGTGGTGCAGATGGAGCCGGGGCCGATGCCCACCTTGACCGCGTCCACCCCCGTGCGGATCACCGCCTCGGCCGCCTCGCTGGTGGCGATGTTGCCGCCGATCAGCTCCGCCTCGGGAAATTCCCGGCGCAGCGCTTCGAGCTTGTCCAGCACCGTCTGCGAATGGGCGTGGGCGGTATCGACCACGATCACGTCGCAGCCGGCGGCGAGCAGGGCCTCGGTGCGTTCGAGGCAATCCTGCCCCACGCCGACGGCACCGCCGACGATCAGCCGCCCCTGGGGGTCCTTGGCGGCGCCCGGGAAGCGGCGGATCTTATCGATGTCCTTGACCGTGATCAGTCCCACCAGCTCGTAGCGGTCGTTCACCACCAGCAGCTTCTCGATGCGGTGGCGGTGGAGGATGGCCTTCGAGGCGTCCAGCCCGATGCCCGGGTCGACCGTCACCAGCTTGTCGCGCCCCTTGGTCATCAGGTCCCGCACCGGGCGCTCGTAGTCGGTCTCGAAGCGCAGGTCGCGATTGGTGAGGATGCCCACCAGCTCCTTGCCCTGGGTCACCGGCACCCCCGAGATGCGGAAGCGCTCCATCAGCGCCAGGGCCTCCGAGACCTTGGCGTCGGGGGCGATGGTGATCGGGTTGGTGATCATGCCGCTCTCGGAGCGCTTGACCAGGTCCACCTCCTGGGCCTGCTCGGCGATGGGCATGTTCTTGTGGATGATGCCGATCCCGCCCTCCTGCGCCATGGCGATGGCGGTGCGGTACTCGGTCACGGTGTCCATCGCCGCGCTGATCAGCGGCACGTTGAGCTGGATGCGCCGCGTCAGGCGGGTGCGCACCTCGACATCGGTCGGATGCACCGACGAGCGCGCCGGCACCAGCAGCACGTCATCGAAGGTGAGGCCCTGCTCTATGCGTTCCGTGAGCATGTCGGAAGACCCTTATGCCAGGGTGATCGGCCGGCGTGACCCGCCCCGGCCCGCGGCTGGCCGCATTGGCGGCACGGTTCGGATGACACCGCTCCCGGGGCGGGGCCTCACCCCCGCCGCTAGCGCGGCAGCCCCCTCTCCTGGGGGAGAGGGGGCGGGTCTCGATTCGCCCCGGCGGCCGATCAGGGGCTCCCTCGCTCTCCGCCGGGAGAGGGAGGGCCGGGGAGGGTGAGGCCGCCGCCCGCCGACCGATCCCGCACCGCCGCTGGGAAGCGTGCCCCGATGATGACGCTCCGGCGGCACGTGCCCGGCCCGCTACTGCCTGCGCCACGAAATAGAACTGGCCCCGGCTCCGCACTCCGTTGTATCCTTTAATTTTCAAACCAAGTCCCGCGCGGAATAACCGCAAGCGTACCATGTCCCGGTGAGGATGCAAGGCGAAAACCCGGTCGGGGAGCCCTCGCCGGCGGCGCTGCTGGCGCGCGCGCAAAGCCGGATCGACGCGCGCCGGCCGCTGGTGCTGAGCGGCGTGCGCGGCGGGGCGAAGGCGTGGCTGATCGCCGCGCTGGCCGAACGCATGGCGCTCGCTCACGGCAAGGCGCTGGCCGCTGGCGGTGCGGCGCCCGCGGGTGTGGCGCGGCCGCTGGTGGTGCTGACCGCGTCGCACGAGCGGGCCGAGGCGCTCCAGCAGGAGCTGGCCTGGTTCGGCGGCGCCGGGCTGGCCCGGCTCTACCCGCCCTGGGACACCGTACCCTACGATAACTTCTCGCCGCAGAAGGAGACCATGGCCGAGCGGCTGGCCACCCTGGCCGCCCTGCGCGAGGGGCGTTGCCGGGTGCTGGTCACCACCCCCCAGGCCGCCATGCAGGCGGCCATGCCGCCGGAGGTCTTCGAGCGGCTGCGCTTCCGGCTCGAGGTGGGGGGGCGCTACCCGCGCGCCGGGCTCGTGGCGCGCCTCGTCGAGGCGGGCTACGTGCGCGTGGAGCTGGTCGAGGCGCCGGGCGAGTTCAGCGCGCGCGGCGAGGTGGTCGATATCTTTCCGATCCAGCTCGACCGCCCGGTGCGGCTGGACTTCTTCGACGACGAGCTGGAATCGCTGCGCCCCTTCGACGTGGACACCCAGCGCTCGCACGACGATCTC
>JACQKK010000142.1 GCA_016204605.1 Candidatus Lambdaproteobacteria bacterium | reverse complement strand
GTCCAGCCCAATTCTGCACAAAATCCAAGCATTTCCCTCCGAGCGGCGCTCAAGAGGTGCGCAGGATTTGGGCGCTTCCGCGAGCACGCTTGCGAACGGCGATCGGTACCGGTGCCCGGCCGTGGGCTTTCGCACGCGGATTCCCTGGGGCGCGTAAGCGCTTTCAAATTGCGGCCTTGCGCGGCGCTGCGAAGTGGCGGGGCGTCTGGGGCGATTGCGGCGGCGGGTCGCATGGGGCGCGGTGGCATACCCATTGCGGTGGGACGGTCGAAGTCGGTCGGGGCGAAGGGACCATGCCGAGACACCCGAGGACGATACCGATGGAGACGCCTACGCAGACGCAGCCGATCAACCTGCTCTCCTTCACCGGCAGGACGCGCATCCTGCACATGACGTGGTTCGCGTTCTTCCTCACATTTGTGATGTGGTTCAACCATGCGCCCCTGCTGGCCTCGATCCGCGCATCGGTCGGGCTCACGGACCCGCAGCTGAAGGTGCTGCTGCTGTTGAACGTGGCGCTGACCATCCCGGCGCGCATCGTGATCGGCATGCTGGTGGATACCCTGGGCCCGCGCCTGGTCTATGCCGGCCTGCTGGCGCTCTCGAGCGGGCTGTGCTTCGCCTTCGCCCTGGCGGATAGCTTCGCCGCGATGGCGCTCACGCGCTTCCTGCTCGGCTTCGTGGGCGCCGGATTCGTGATCGGCATCCGCATGATCGGCGAGTGGTTTCCGGCCAGGCAACTGGGCCTCGCGGAGGGCCTCTACGGCGGATGGGGCAACTTCGGTTCCGCCGCCGCCGCCCTGACGCTGCCTGCCCTGGCTCTGCTGTTCGGCGGAAGCGATGGCTGGCGCTACGCGGTGGGCCTCACGGGGATCGTCTCGCTGGTCTACTCGCTGGCGTTCTACTTCTCCGTGAGCGACACGCCCAAGGGCTCCACGTATTTCAAGCCGAACAAACGCGGCGCCATGGAGGTTTCGAGCAGAGGGGACCTGATCTGGTACCTGGTGATGAACGTGCCCATGTACGGCGCGCTAGGGCTGCTCGTCTGGAAGCTCTCGCCAGCCGGTCTGCACCTGTTCGGAGCGGCCATCTCCGGGACGCTGTATGCTCTGTTGGCGGCTGTGTATCTGCTACAAGGCTACCGCATCTACCAGGTGAACAAGGAGGTGCTCGCGAAGCCGGTGCCGGAGATGTTCCGGTACAAGTTCAAGCAGGTCGCCGTCCTGGATCTGGCGTATCTGGTCACGTTCGGCTCGGAGCTGGCCGTGGTTTCCATGCTGCCCCTGTACTTCCTGGATACCTTCGGCATCTCCCAGGTGCAGGCAGGCTTGCTGGCCTCAGGCTACGCGTTCATGAACCTGTTCGCGCGCCCCGGCGGCGGGATGCTCAGTGACCTGTTCGGGCGCAAACGCACCCTGGTGTTGCTGCTGGTGGGGCTGGCCGCGGGATACTTCGCCATGTTCCTGATCGACTCCGGCTGGCCGCTGACGCTGGCGGTGCTCGTCACCATGGGCTGTTCGTTCTTCGTCCAGGCCGGCGAGGGCGCCGTGTTCGCCATGGTTCCGCTGATCCGGCGCCGCCTGACGGGTCAGATTGCGGGCATGGTCGGGGCCTATGGAAACGTGGGCGCGGTGCTGTTCCTCACCGTGTACTCGCTGGTCAGCCCGCAGACCTTCTTCCTGGTCATCGCCGGCTCCTCCATGGTGGCCCTGGCCGCCATGCTGCTGATCGAGGAGACGCGCGGGCGCATGGCCGAGGTGCTCCCCGACGGTACCGTCGAGTTCATCGAAGTCGGCTGAGGTTCCGCGGCGCGATCGGCACCCCCCGCGCGCCGGAGCGGGGGGACGCCGGCGACCACACGGACGGAGACATGGCCAGTCAGTTGCGCATCCGGGCCGGCCAGTGGAGCCAGGCCGGCACCAAGCCGAGTAACGAAGACTCCTGCGGCCTGAAGCTGGTGGGGGGCAACCTGCTCGCGACCAAGGGGATCGCCGGGGTGATTGCGGACGGCGTCAGCGGCAGCGGCGGCGGCCGCATCGCCGCCGAGACGACGGTGCAGGGCTTCCTGTCGGACTACTACAGCACGCCGGAAAGCTGGACGGTCAAGACTTCCTGCGAGAAGGTGCTCTCCGCGCTGAACCGGTGGCTCTATGGCCAGGGGCAGCAGATGCTCGGGGGTGAGCACGACCTGGTGACCACGCTCAGCGCACTGGTGCTGAAGTCCACCACGGCCCACCTGTTCCACGTGGGCGATACCCGCATCTACCGCCTCCGTAACGGCGCGCTGGAACAGCTCACCCGCGATCACCGCGTGCGGGCGGGCGGCGGGCGCAGCTTCCTGGCCCGCGCCATGGGCGTGGACCCCTCGGTGCAGATCGACTACCGCAGTCTGCCGGTGGCCGTGGGGGACGCCTTCCTGCTGACCAGCGACGGCGTGCACGACGCCCTGGGCGAGCCGGCGCTGGGCGAGCTGCTGGCCGATGGCGCAACGGATCCGGAAGGCGCCAGCCGCACGATCGTGGAGCGCGCGCTGGCCGCCGGCAGCCGCGACAACTGCACCGCGCAGCTCCTGCGGGTGGAAGAGTTGCCGATCGAGGACGAGGGGGAGCTCTACCGGCAACTGGCGGAGCTGCCGTTTCCGCCGCCGCTGGGCCCGGGCGCGATCCTGGATGGCTATCGCATCCTGCGCGAGCTCCATTCCAGCAACCGGACGCAGGTGTTCCTGGCGCGGGATACCGAATCCGGCGCCACCTGCGCGCTCAAGACGCCGTCGGTGAACTTCGAGGACGACCCGGGCTACATCGAGCGCTTCCGGCGGGAGGAATGGGCCGGGCGGCGCATCCAGAGCCCGTTCGTGCTGCGGGTGCTGGAGCCTGCCCGGCCGCGCCGCTTTCTCTACTACGTCACCGAGTACCTGGAAGGCCAGACCCTGCGCCAGTGGATGCACGACCATCCGCACCCGCCGATGGCGCTGGTGCGCGGGCTCGTGGCACAACTGGCCGGCGGGCTGAGGGCGTTCCACCGGCTGGAGATGGTGCACCGGGACCTCAAGCCGGAGAACGTGCTGATCGACCTGAGCGGCCAGGCGAAGATCATCGATTTCGGCTCGGTGCGCATCCGGGGGCTGGAAGAGATCGCCACCCCTCTGCCGGAACACCACCTGCTCGGCACGCGCGGCTACACGGCACCGGAGTGCTTTGCCGGGCACCCCGGCGATGCTGCCTCCGATCAGTTCTCCCTGGCCGTGGTGGCGTATGAGATGATCACCGGCGCGCTGCCCTACGGCGAGGGGGCCTTGACGCGCATGGGCAAACCCAGACCCTATCGATCCGCCCGGGCCCACGCCCCCGACGCGACGCCCTGGCTTGACGGCGCCTTGCGCAAGGCGCTGAGCTGGGAGCCCGCACGACGTTACGGGGACGTGATGGAATTCGTGCACGATTGCTCGCACCCCAACCCTGAGTTCACCACCAGCGACAAGCACGCACCGCTGCTGGAACGCGATCCGCTCTTGTTCTGGCGCGGGTTGGCCTTGCTGCTGCTGGCGCTCTGCGTCCTGCTGACGATGCTGCTGCTACGGTAGACTCAGAGCGGGTTGCATTCGAAAGAGCATGGAAGGTCCCGTGTCCCTGGCGAGCGCGGAGCGAAGCGGAGCGCGTCTCGAAGGGCGAGGGGGCGGGCCACGGCAGGATCTCAAATATCTCCAGAGTGAACCGGGACTGGAAAACAGCCTGCAACCCGGGTTACCGTCGCGCCTGCATCCGTCAGGCGTGGCGCAGCCTCCGGTAACGGCCTCCAAAACACGTCTTGCAACGATCGCGCGGCGACCCGGGGTCGGCCCCGCTTGCGCCGCGCCGCGCCCGATGCTAACGAGAGTCATGACCGCACTTCACGCATCCGCCAACGGCGCGCCCGACCTGGCGCGCATCCGGCGCGCGCTGGCCGGCACGGCGGACCCGCAGGCGCATGCCAGCGGGCCGCTGGCCGCCGTGGCGCTGGTGCTGGCCGGGGCGCCGGCCGACCTGCACGTGTGCCTGATCCACCGCGCCGAGCACCAGCACGACCGCTGGTCGGGCCACGTGTCCCTGCCGGGCGGGCGCGTGGACCCGGGCGACCCCGACGCACGGTCGGCCGCCATCCGCGAGACCCGGGAGGAGGTGGGGCTGCGGCTGGACAATGCGCCGTGGCTGGGCTCGCTCGACCTGCTGCCGGTGAGCTCCCGCGGCGTGCGCACCGAGATGTCGCTCTGCCCCTACGTGTTCCACCTGGGCGAGCGGCTGGAGCCGTTCTCCGGCAACGACGAGGTGGCCCAGGCCTACTGGGTGCCGCTCGCCCACCTGCTCGACCCGCGCAATGCCGCGCTCCGCCATATCGTGCGCAACGGCGTGGAGCTGACCTCGCCCGCCATCCGCTTCGCGGACCAGATGGTCTGGGGGCTGACCTACCGCGTGCTCACCGTGTTCTTCGAGCGGATGGCGCTGCGCATCCCCCGTCCGGAGTGAGCGGCGCGTGCCGTGCGGGCCAGCGCCCGCTTGACAAGCCTGGCTTGCGCTCCGCATATAGAAGGAAGCTCAACCCCGGCCGGGGTGGTGAAACTGGCAGACGCGCTGGACTCAAAATCCAGTGGGGGAAACCCCGTGCGGGTTCGATTCCCGCCCTCGGCATCGTGTTTTCTCGATTCGTATCCT
>JACQKK010000147.1 GCA_016204605.1 Candidatus Lambdaproteobacteria bacterium | reverse complement strand
GGTGGCGCGGATGGCATTGATCAGCAGCTCTTCCAGCACGGCGTCGATCTTCTCCGCGTCCCAGCGGCACTCGGGCAGCGCCTCGCCGGGCGCGCACTCGATCTCCACCTCCCGCCGCGCCGCCAGCGGGCGCAGGCGCGCCGCGACCCGCTCGCACAAGGCCGCCGGGCGCACCGGCACGACTGCCGCCGCCGCGGGGCCGGGTGTCGGGCGCGCCAGCAGGGCCAGGGCCCGGTCCACGATCTGCTGCAGCCGGTCGATGGCCCGCCGCATCGGCTCCGGGGCCGCGGAGGCATCTCCCCGGGCGCCGTCGGCGATCAGGGGCAGATAGCCCTTGACGATGGCCAGCGGCGTGCGCAGCTCGTGGGCCAGCACTTGCAGCACGCTGTTGCGGAACACGTCGAACTGTGCGGCCGGCGTCGCCTCGGGGGCCGCGGCGCCGGGCTCGGCCGGCGGGCCGGGCGCGGAGGCCGCGGGGCGCTCCCGCGTGCGTTCGAGCTGCCGCGTGCGCAGCGCAGTCTGCACCTGGTACAGGAACTGGTCGCGGCCGACGATGGGCTTCGAGATGAACCCGGCGATGCCGTAGCGCTCCCGGGCGTCCAGCGCCTGCTGCAACGTGGCTTTGCCGGTGAACAGGATGATCGCCGCGTCGCACCCCTCGCGCCGCAACTGATCGATCATCTGGAAGCCGTCCATGCGGGGCATCTCGACATCGGAGATGATGAGGTCGTATGCGTGCAGCCGGCTCAGCTCCAGGCCCTGCACTCCATCGGAGGCGACGTGCACTTCGACGCCCAGGGGCTCCAGCATCGCTTCCACCAGTTGCTGGATCCATGGCTCGTCATCGACGACCAGAATCTTCTGCATTCCGCCTCTAAGCCGGCAGCGCCACGACCCGACGGATCAGTAACCCGCCGAAGATGACCCGGCCTATGCATCCCGCCTCCGGCGAAAATCCAGTACCGGCCTGGACATCTGTACATTTTAACGCATGCTCGTGCAGGCAGTTTGGACAATCCGGGGATTCTGACGAAGGAAGAGCATTGCGTACGCTAACGAATCTCGTCGCCTGCGACCGAAGGTCACTCCTTCCGCCGCTGCCGCGCCGTGCGCGCAGCGGACACCGCCGACGGCGAGCCGGATGCATCCGGTCGGTGAATCGCGCTATCATGGGCCGGGCCGTCAGACGGGAGCGTGCCGCTGCCGCCGATGTCACCGTGGAGCGCACCGCGTCCGGGGTCGCATGGGACACCTGCTGTTCGTCTACGGAACGCTGCGCGCAGGCAGCGGCACTGCCGTGCAGCGCCGGCTGGCGCGAACGGCGCGCGCCAGGGGCGCGGCCCGGTTCGCGGGGCGGCTGTACGACCTGGGGGCATACCCTGGCGCCGTGCCCGATCGCTCCGGCCGCCGCTGGGTGCACGGCGAACTGCTCGAACTGGTCGAAGTCCGGCGCACGCTGGCGGAGCTCGATCGGTACGAGGGTTGCACCACGGCAGGTGCAGGGGCCGAGTTCCGCCGCGAGCGCGTGCAGGTTGCGACCGCCGCCGGCGCCCGCCGCGCCTGGATCTACCTCTACACACGCGCCGTGCCGCCGTTGCGGGAGATTCCGGGCGGCGACTATCTGCGAGGGAGGCGAAGGGGCCGATGAGTCGTGTACGCACGCTGGAGAGACGCCGCATCGCGAGCGTCCCGGGTGCAGGTCTCGCCATGCTGCTGGTGCTCGTGGCCGGGCTGACGATGGCGCCGCCAGGCTGGGCCCGCAGTTGTGCCGGCATCCCCCGGGAACCCGAAGACCAGGCCCAGGAGCGCATCCAGGCGTGCATTGCACAGCTTCGCTTCGGGGAGACCCGAGCCGCCCGGGAGCAGGCGGCGCGCATCCTGGGCGAGATGCAGGCGAAAGTCGCCTACGACTTTCTCGTGGTGGCCCTCAAGCAGGATCAGGGCGATTTCGTGCGCGCCATCGCCGCCGAGGCCCTCGGGCGCCTGGAGCTGGCCGAGGCGGTGGGGCCGCTCGGCGAGGCGCTGAAAGGCGACCCGCGACCTTCCGTGCGCGTGAACGCGGCGGCGGCATTGGGGGCCATCGAGAAGGCGGAGGCCGTGGCGCCGCTCGCGCAGGGGCTGAAGGACGACGCGGACTACCCGGTGCGCGTGGCCGCGGCTCGCGCGCTGGCGCGCTACAAGGTACCGGCTTCGGCCACGGCGCTGGGCGATGTGCTGGTGCAGGATCGGCGCTACGAGGTGCGGGCGGCTGCCGCCACGTCGCTGGCCGTGCTCGGCGCCCAGGAGGCGCTCAACGCGCTCAAGGCCGCGCTCAAGGCCGATCCGGTGCCCCTGGTCAAGATCGAGGCCGCACGGGCGCTGGTGCCCCTCAAGGACAACTCCGTCGGCCCGGCATTGACGGAGGCGCTGCGCTCGGACCCCACCCGCGCCGTGCGCCAAGCCGCGGCAGAGGTGCTGGGTCGGCGCGGCGAGCAGACCACGGCGGAACCCCTCGTCGCCGCGCTTCAGTATGATGGCGCCGTCGAGGTGCGCCAGGCCGCCGCCGCCGCGCTGGGCCGGCTGGGTGGCGACCTCGCGCGCAAGGCCCTCACCTACTTCGCCGCCAACTCGGAGATTCCCCAGGTGCGGCTCGCGGCCGGTAACGCGCTGGCGGAGATGCCTCCCGCCGGGGCCGCCACGGAAAAAGCCGGCGAACCGCCCGCGGCAAAGCCTGCACCCGCGACCCCGGAGCCCGCACAGCCGGGCACGTCGGGGGCCGCCAAACCCTGAGCGCGGCGCCCTCGCGGCCGCTCCGTGGCGAACGAGGGCAAACCGCCCGCGGGTGGCGGCTTCGGTCTCAGACCGATTTCAAACCAACGGTATGAAGAATCCGCGTGCCTGAGGAGGCCCGCGTGGCGGGCCGTCTCGAAGGCCGCGGCCCGCGCCACCGTGCCTCCTTCGGCTTCGCTCAGGACAGGCTTCGAGACGCGCTCCGCTCTGCTCCGCGCTTCTCAGTTGTTCACCCGCTGCGCAGACCACCGGGCATGAAATGCGGCAGGATGCTGCCCCCGCCGACGTTGCGCGGCTATTCCTCGCCCTTGATGGGGGAGGCTAGGTGGGGGTGATCGCGGCCGCACACCCCCACCCCGGCCCTCCCCCGCAAGGGGGGAGGGAGAACTGCTCAGGAGCATGAGTGCGGGAGTTTTCGTCGGTCCAGGGAGCGGACAGTTTTTTGGTAGGGACACGGAGTTTTCATCCGTAATCCTGGAAACGGCGTTTCGGCTACATTCGCAGGAGGAAGCCGTTGACGATGAAGGAATATCCCACGGAAGGGAGGTTCACGCAATGGGTGAGTCGAGGCGGCGCAGCGGGGCCCGAACGTGCTGCCGATCTGCTCCGGGTGGGTGACTGGCGACGTGAATTGCCGGCAGGAGGGGATATCCGGCCCGATGCGCACCGGCGTGTCCCGATGCGGCTGCGCCGGCGAGGCGGGCGTGGGCAATCGATCCGTGGTCATCTCGCCTCCGCCGTCAAGCAGTGGGCCCGCGCAGCAGCCCCGGGCTCCGGCCCTGTGCCCCCGCGCCGCCAGCCCTAGCGCAGAGCGACGGGCATCAGGCCGCGCTGGCGCGAGGCCTTGGGCGGCTCCTGGCCCTGCGGCTTCTCGGCTCTGCCGCTTCCGCCCCAGGCATAGCTGACCTGGAATATCATCACCGTCGTGCTGCTGTCACCCCTGTTGTCCTGCAACATCGAGCTGAGGGTGACCCCGCTGGCGGCGTGCAGGATATCGAACCCGAAGGTCGTCACCGACAGATCGAAGCTGGTCGAAGAGCTGGTGGTGTAGTACGGGGGAACGTACAAGTAGGTCGTCGTGTCGGTGGAACCCGAGGAATAGCTGTACGTGGCGAACGGCGAGAACCACCAGTCGCCGCCCTTGAACGTGAGCTGGGCGCCCACCTGGTAGCCGAGCAGCAACGTGGTCGAATCGGCCTCGAAGGAACTGGCGCTGATGTTCGCATACCCGAATCCCATGTTGAGCCCGACGAAGCCGATCATGTTGGCCTCGGCCGTCTTGAGCAGCTCGCGCTCGTAGTTGCCCTGCAGGGTCATGTTGAGGGCGACGATATCGGCCGTGCCCGCCGTCCCGCTGAGGGAGAAGCCGCCGACGCCCAGCCCCACCCCGTGGCCGGCGCCCTCCGGCAACGGTTCGAGCACGGTGCGCGAATTATAGCTGGCGCCGAAGCCGGTCATGTCGAGGTCGTTGCCGGAGACCGTCACGGCCGTACCCGTGAAGCGGGATTGGGTCGAGCGCGGTTCCGTGTAGTCCGGATACGCGAGCGGCGGGGGCGCGAGCTGGAACTGGGTGGAGCTGGAGCTGGTGGATTGCGCCAGCGCCGGCGGCGGCACGACGATCGCAGCGAGCGCAAGGGCCACCATGCCGCCAGCCGTACGCCGCAGTACCGGCAGATCGAGCACCCGTCGGGACATGACCTCCGCCTCGTGAAAGATGCGTCGCGCGAGGTCGGTCCGACCGGGACACAGGCCCAGGGCTGGCCCTCGCTGGTCGTTTCGCCCGGCCCTGTGCCGCCGCGTTGCTGTTGCCATTGCGGCGTGGCCGGAACGTGAGGTCCCGGATCAGCGCGGGCGGCCACGATCGGGATAGGGGGAAACCTCGCGGTTCCCCCCTCCCACACCACCCGGCATGCGGGTCCGCACCGGGCGGTTCGGCCAGTTGAGGTTACCCGGCAAGCCTGGGCAAGCCCAGCTTGTCGAAGAGGGTGTTCGGCAG
>JACQKK010000003.1 GCA_016204605.1 Candidatus Lambdaproteobacteria bacterium | reverse complement strand
TGGCCAACGCTGAAATCCGCCAGCTCCTGCGTTCAGCGTGGCACTTCTTGATACGCCTGCTGCTACCCGCCCAAACCCGCACCTTCGCTTGGTCATGAACCCAGCCAAGAAAAGTGAGGGGCGCTCAGCGTGCGGGCCACGGCTCAGAACAGCCCCACCACTTTGCCCTGGGCGTCGATGTCGATGGAGAGGGCGGCGGGGGTCTTGGGCAGGCCGGGCATGGTCATGATGTCGCCCGCCAGCACGACGACGAACCCCGCGCCGGCGGAGAGGCGGACGTCGCGGATGGGCAGGGGGAAGCCCTCGGGGGCGCCGAGCACCTTGGCATCGGCGGTGAGGGAGTACTGGGTCTTGGCCACGCAGATGGGCAGGTTGCCGTAGCCCTGCTCCTGGAGCTTCCGGAACTTGCCGCGCACGGTGGCGTCGGCCTCCAGGTCCTTGGCGCGGTAGATGCGCTGGGCGATGGTGCGGGCCTTGTCCCAGAGCGGCATCTCGTCGGGGTAGAGGGGCTTGTAGCGGGTGGGCTCGCGGCCGATCAGCGCCAGCAGCCGTCCGGCCAGGTCGCGCGTGCCCTCGCCGCCCTTGGCCCAGCCCTGGCCCACGCCCATCTCGACCTGCCAGCCGGCGCAGAGGCGCTCGAAGGCGGCGACCTCGGCCGGCGTGTCGCTGGCCATGTGGTTCAGCGCCACCAGCACCGGCACGCCGAAGCCGCGCACGTTCTCGATGTGGCGGGCCACGTTGGCCGCGCCCTTCTCGATGGCGGCCACGTTCTCGGCCTTGAGCGACTTGGCGTCCACGCCGCCGTGCAGCTTGAGCGCGCGCAGGGAGACCACGATCACCGCGGCATCGGGGGTGAGCCCGGCCTTGCGGCACTTGATGTCGAAGAACTTCTCCGCGCCCAGGTCGGCGCCGAAGCCCGCCTCGGTGACGACGATCTCCCCGAGCGCGAGGGCCAGCTTGGTGGCGAGCACGCTGTTGCAGCCGTGGGCGATGTTGGCGAAGGGGCCGCCGTGGACGAACGCCGGGGTGCCCTCGAGGGTCTGCACCAGGTTCGGGGCGAGCGCCTCGCGCAGCAGCACGGTCATGGCGCCGTGGCCGCCCAGGTCTTTCGCCCGCACCACCTCGCGCTTGCGCGATTCGCCGATCACCATCTCCCCCAGCCGGCGCTTGAGGTCGGCCAAGTTCTCCGAGAGGCAGAGCACGGCCATCACCTCGGAGGCGACGGTGATATCGAAGCCCGACTCGCGCGGGATGCCGTTGCCCGTGCCGCCGAGGCCCAGCACGATCTCGCGCAGGGCGCGGTCGTTCATGTCCAGCACGCGCCGCCAGGCGATGCGCCGCACGTCGAGATCGAGCGCGTTGCCCTGCTGGATGTGGTTGTCGATCAGCGCGGCGAGCAGGTTGTGGGCGGTGGTCACGGCGTGCAGGTCGCCCGTGAAGTGCAGGTTGATGTCCTCCATGGGCACCACCTGCGAGTAGCCGCCCCCCGCCGCTCCGCCCTTGACCCCGAAGCATGGCCCGAGCGAGGGCTCGCGCAGGCAGACCACGCTCCGCTTGCCGAGCTTGCGCAGCCCGTCGCCGAGGCCCACGGTGACGGTCGACTTGCCTTCGCCCGCGGCGGTGGGGTTGATGCCGGTCACCAGCACCAGCCTGCCCTTGGGGCGCGCCTGCACGGACTGGAAGAACTCCAGCGACACCTTGGCCTTGTATCGGCCGAACGGCGTCAGGTGCTCTTCGGGGATGCCGAGCTTGGCGCCGATGGCCGTGATCGGCTCCAGCCGCGCGGCCTGGGCGATTTCGATGTCGGAGGGCATGCGAAGGACTCCGGAAAGAAAGATCGATGTTGCCAGCGTCAAGTCGCCTTCAACCGACAGTCACACTGAGTCCATCCGTCCTTGCACGTCTCCGGCCTCATCCGCCCAACCGGGCGCCGGGCGCCACGCCCGCCGCCTTGGCCCACTCGGCGGCGGTCACCTTGGCGCCGCCCTCGGGGCGCACCCGCTTGAGCACCAGCTGCCCGCCCGGCACGGCCACGGCCACTCCCTCCGCGCCGACGGCGGTGACGGTGCCCGGGGTCTCGCGACCGGCCCCGGCCTGCTTCGCGCACTCGAAGAGCTGGAGCACCTTGCCGCCGTGGCGGCTCCAGGCGCCGGGCTGGGGGTCGGCCCCGCGGATCAGGTCGTGCACCTGCCGGAGCGGCCTCGACCAATCCACCTGCACGTCCTCCGGCTTGCACCAGCCCTCGTAGGTGGCCTGCGCCTCGTCCTGGGCAATACGCGGGGCCTTGCCGGCCTTGACCAGCTGCAGCGCCTCGATCATCGCCGCCACGCCCATGGGGAACAGGTGGTCGAAGTAGAGGCTGCCGAGGGTATCGGCTTCGCCGATCGGCACTTCCTTCTGCAGCAGGATCGGCCCCGTGTCGAGGCCGTTGTCGGGCCAGAAGATGCTGAGCCCGGTGCGCGTCTCGCCCCGGATGATGGGCCAGTTGATCGAGCTCGGGCCACGATGCCTGGGCAGCAGCGAGGGGTGGTACTGGAAGGTGCCGCGCGCGGGGATGTGCAGCACCTCCTCGGGCACGAACTGGGTGACGTAGGCCATCATCGCCACTTCCGGCTTCAGGCCGCGGATCAGCTCCCACACTTCGGGCTTGCGGAAGCTCTTGGGCTGGTGCACCGGAATGGCCCGGGCCATGGCCGCCGTCTTGAGCGGATCGGCGCGCTGGCCTGGCTTCTCGGGCGCCACGAACACCGCCACCACCTCCTCGCCGTGGCCGAGCACCGCCTCGAGCACCTTCTCGCCGAAGGGCTGCTGGCCGATCAACACGATGCGCATGGGGTTCCCCTTCTTCTCACTTTTCCCGGAGCGTGGAGTCGCGCGGCGTCACCCCCACCCTCTCCAATTCATGGAGGGGAGTGATCCCTCCCGGACTGGCGAACCGGCCCGACACATCGCCGCCGTCACCCCTCTCCATCACCGATGGAGAGGGGCAGGGGGTGAGGCCCGCTGCCTCCGGATTCGCCTGGGCTGCCGGGAGCTTCCGACCCTCTATCACACCACGCCTTCCTTGCGCAGCGCCTCGATCTCCTTGGGGCCGTAGCCCATCACCTCCTTGAGCACCTCCGCGGTGTGCTCGCCGAGCAGGGGCGAGGTCTTCACCTCGACCGGCGAGTCGGAGAGGTTGAGGGGGCAACCCACGGTGTAGAACACGCCGCGCTTGGGGTGCTCGACCGGAACCACCATGTTGCGGGCGCGCAGCGATTCGTCGCGCAGCAGCTCGCCCATGTCGAGGATCGGGCCGCAGGGCACGTCGATCTCGTTGAGCCGCGCCATCACCTCGTGCTTGGTGTGGGTGAGCGTCCAGGCCTCGATGGTGGCGAACATCTCGTCGAGGTGCGTGACGCGCGCCTCGGGGGTGGCCCACTGGGGATGGTCGATCAGCTCGGGCCTGCCCATCAGCTTGACCAGCGGCGCCCACACCTGCGGCTGCACGATCACGTAGATGTAGTCGTTCGGCCCCCCCGGCTTGCAGCGCACGGCCCACCCCGGCTGGCCCCCGCCCGAGGCGTTGCCGGAGCGCGGCACCGCGGCGCCGAAGGTCTTGTTCGGGTACTCGCTGAGCGGCCCGTGGGCCAGCCGCTGCTGGTCCCGGAGCTTGACGCGGCAGAGGTTGAGCACGGCATCCTGCATCGCCAGCTCGACCCGTTGGCCCTTGCCCGTGTGCTCGCGCTGGAAGAGAGCCGCCAGGATGCCGGCCACCGCATGGATGCCCGTGCCCGAATCGCCGATCTGGGAGCCGGTGCAGAGGGGCGGGCCGTCCTCGAGGCCCGTGGTGCTCATCGAGCCGCCCATGGCCTGGGCGATGGACTCGTACGCCTTGAAGTCCACGAACGGCCCCGGCCCAAAGCCCTTGATCGAGGCGTAGACGATGCGCGGGTTGATGCGGCGGATCGTTTCCCAGGGGAACCCCTGGCGGTCCAGCACGCCGGGCCCGAAGTTCTCCACCACCACGTCGCCCTGCTCCAGCAGCCGGGTGAAGATCGCCTTGCCCTGCTCGCTCTTCATGTTGAGCGTGATGCTGCGCTTGTTGCAGTTGAGCATGGTGAAGTAGAGGCTGTCCACGCCCGGCACGTCGCGCAACTGGCCGCGGGTGATGTCACCGCGGCCCGGCAGCTCGATCTTGATCACGTCGGCCCCCAGCCACGCCAGAATCTGCGTGCAGGTCGGACCCGACTGCACGTGGGTCATGTCCACCACCCGGATCCCGTCTAGTGCTTTGCCCATAAGGACACCTTCGGGTCTGCGTTGATTGGTAGTGCCGACCATGTCGGCGCGTTATGAAAGAAGTCGATTCGCAGCCTCGGTACGATCAGACTGGGATTCCGGTCAGTCAGAGCAGATTCCTCGCCACGCTCGGAATGACAACCCGGCACAATGGCCAAATAGGCCGGATGCACCGCCCCTGTCCGCAACGCCGCTCGATTCAAATTCCCGCAATCGGTCCAAAGGCAGCACACTCCTCGACACGTTCAGAGCGCCCACAAGCTGTCATTCCGAGCGCAGCGAGGAATCTGCTGTTGCACCGCAAATTGAATCCGCACTTCATCGCCTCCGCCTGCCGCCTACTTGTACATGGTCTGGTTCTGGGTGCCGCTGGAGAAGGCCTCGCGGTCGATGACCACGTTGACGAGCGAGGGCTTGCCCGATTCGCGCGCGCGCCGGAGCGCCCCGGCGATCTGGCCGGGCTCGGTGACGTGCTCGCCGTGGCCCCCCAGCATCTCGGCGAACTTGTCGAAGCGCACGTCGCTGAGCAGGTTCGCGACGTTGCCGCGTGCGGCGCCGTACTTACCGATCTGCCCGAAGCGGATCTGGTTCCAGGCGGAGTTGTTGCCCACGATGCCCACGAACGGCAGCTTGAAGCGCACCATGGTCTCGAAATCCCACCCGGTCAGCGAGAAGGCGCCGTAGCCGAACAGCACCACCACCTCCTTCTCGGGCTGGCAGAGCTTGGAGGCCATCGCGAACGAGGTGCCCACGCCGAGCGTGCCCAGCGGGCCGGGGTCCATCCAGTGGCCGGGCCGGCGCGGCTGCACCACGGAGCCCGAGAACGTGACGATGTCGCCGCCGTCGCCGATGTAGACCGAGTTCTCGGTGAGGAACTGGTTGATCTCGTGGCAGAGCCGCAAGGGGTGGATCGGCGAAGCGTCGGACTTGAGCCGCGGCAGCGCCTCCTCGTGCAGCCGGCCCTCCTCGGCGCGCAGCTCCTGGAGCCAAGCCTTGCGCCGGGCGGCGCCGTTGTCCTTGCGCCCCGAGGCGGCCTGGGCCACGGCCCCCAGGATGGCCCCCACGTCGCCCACCAACCCCAGGTCCACGTCGCGGTTCTTGCCCACGGTGCCGTGGTTCATATCGACCTGGACGATGGTGGCGCCCTTGCCGAGCCGCTGGCCGTAGCCCATCCGGAAGTCGAACGGGGTGCCGACGATCACGATCACGTCGGCCTTGTTGAAGGCGTAGCGGCGCGACGACATGAAGTTGTGC
>JACQKK010000146.1 GCA_016204605.1 Candidatus Lambdaproteobacteria bacterium | reverse complement strand
TACGTCGGCCCGCGGTTTCGCTCCCCGCTTCCTCCCCACGGTCGGTCGCCCTTCCGCAGTTGCGGTTCGCTTGGATCGCTGTGGCCAGCTCTCCGAAGGACTTGCACCTTCAAGGTGGCGCCCATGCTGGGCGCACAAAACCGAACGGCCGCGATCGCTCGCGGCCGTTCGCTCCATATGCCACCGTCGCACCCCCCGGGGCCAGCGGCGCCGGGGATCGCGGGCTCTACTGGTAGGGCGTGGTGTAGATCTGGAAGCAGGCGTCGAGGGCCGCGGCCAGCGCGGCATTGCTCGTGCCCAAGGCGTCGCGATTCGCAAGATCGGCCAGCCGGGCCTGCACCGCAGTGTTGTTGGTCTTGCTCGTATCGCCGAACGTGCTCCCCGTACAATCGACGCCGGTGGCGCTGGTATCGGCATAGTTCGCCGCCTGCCGGTGGGTCGCCACGACCGCCAGCGTGTCGCCGGTCGTGTTGCCGCCGGCCAACGTCCGCGCGGTATTGAGCGCCGTCACGGCCGTGGATTCGCTCACTTCGCCTGAACCGGGCGAAGCACGCACGATCTGCGAGGTCGTGAGGCGGTTGGTGCCGCCGAACTTGGTGGTCGAGGTCTGGAGGCCATTCGGGTACTTGTACACGCCCCAGATTTCGACCGACGCCTTCACGATGCCGTTCCCGACGTCATCGAACTGGGCGCAGCCCTTGGGCGGGGTATCGAGCAGGCAGGCCCGCTGCATCTTGAGCGGAATCGCCGTTGTGCCGAGCGTCGCCGTCCGCAGGAACGTGTCGGTGAAGCCGTAATAGGCCAGCGACGCGGAGACGGTCTCGTCGCTGACGTTTGCCAGCGTCGCGATCGGTTGGGTGTATGCCACGGCGCCCACCTGCCAGTTGCCCGCGGTCTCGGGCGGCGCCAGGAACTCTATGCTCGTCGCCGGCGTGGGCAGGTCCTGGATCACGATGAAGGAGACCGATTGCGTCACGTCATTCTCCAGGTCTTTGCGCAGGGCATCGGTCAACCCCTCGTTGAGGGTGTAGGGACCCGGCGTGCGTTTGGCGCGCACCACGATCGGCCCCAGGATCAGTGCGCGAGGCACCGTGGTGGCCGGGCTCGCGTCGGCGCCGATGGCCGTGTTCGTGCCGTCACCGCCGCCGGGAATCAGCCCCAGTTGCCGCTGCAAGTCGGACAAGGAGATGCTCATGCGACCGCGGTCGCCCGGATTGTCGTTGCACCCCGCGAGGGCGAGCACCATGGCTGCGCCGACCATCACGGCGCCCAGCGGGCGCCGGCATGTCGAGATATTTCGGCTCATCGCGTCGCTCCTCTCAGGTGGTGCCTAGAACGCGCCGGTCAGCGCGACCCCGGCGATGGTCCGCACGTACGGCGACTTGTTCGACAGGTCGAACAGGTAGTCGTAGTTCAGGCGCACCGCCCAATCGGGGCCGAACCCCCAGCCGAACGCCGTGGAGAAGCGGATCAGGTTGTCGACCCGCGTCTTGCCCAGGGCATCGAACAGGATGTTCGTTTCGTTGGGATAGTTCCGGTACTGGAAGCCGAACCCGATATCGAACAGGAAGCCCCGGTCCCACCGGTTCTTCCAGTCGAAATCCATGCTCGCGAAATTGTACAGCGAGGCGTCCTTGCCCTCGTTGTTCAACTGGCCCTCCCCGCTGCTCCCCAACTGGAGCTGGAAACGGTAGGAATCCTGGTTCTCCGGGTCGATAGCGAAGGCGCGCCACTTCAGGGTGACGTCGGTGGTGTCCTTCTGATCCTTCAGGGCAAAGTCCTTCGCGGTCACGTCGAGGCCCAGGGTCTTCCGGTAGCTGCCTTTGTCGTCCTTGGAGCTGAAGACGAAGGCGGGGGACACCACGTGGTTGACCGAGTAGTCCGTCGTGCCGACGTTGATGTCCATGAACGTGTAGCCGAACCGGAACAGGCTCGTTTCGCTCATGGCGGCCGACAGGGTCAGCCCCGCAAACGCGATCTGCGTGCCGAGGGCTTCGTTCGCCGCCTTGGCGTAGGTAGCGTTGCGGGCGCCCAGAAATCCGGAGAGGGCGCCCCTGGTGATCGTCAGCGTGGCGCCCAGGGTCGTCCGGTAGTCGGGCTGCTCCTTGTCGTCCACCGCGCCTTGCAGCTTGCCGATTTCCGGGATATCGATCGGCGAGCTTAGGTCGTTGGTCGGGTTGTCGTCGAGCTCGTAGCGCACGTCCAGGGCCAGGCCCCAGGTGATCGGCGTGGGCGCGCTGATGTCGACATCGCCCAGCCCGACCAGGAACTTGCGGACGCGCTTGTTGCCCTGCTCATCGACCGCCTCGACCGTCACCGTGTTGCGACCCGGATTGAACTGGAGCTCGGCGGTGATCTGCACGGTGTCCGCCGGCGTGAACTGCTGGGGAATCCCGTTGATCCGCACCTCCGTGACCTTGTCGGTATCCACGATCACGAAATTGACCCGCAGCCTGTCGGTCTCCACCTTCTGCCGGAACGCCAGGTCGGCGGTCAGGATCTGCGGGGCGGCCCCGCCCTCGTCCCCCGGCTCCTGGGCGCGCGCGCCGGTCGCCCCGAACAGCAACGCCATCCCCAACAGCGATACCCCTAGTGCCTTCATCGCTTTCAACGTGTTCCCCTTTTCGATGGCGGGCCGCATGGCCTTTCGCCTGCGTGCCGGGCGGACCGCCCACGGCCCTCCGCCGCGGCGAACCCTGGTCTGCGCCCGACCGGTATATTTCCTTGCGTTCCTCCCCGGTGCGGGGGCGCACGGCCGCGCGCCCCCGGCGGCCAGGCTTACTTTTCGAAGCGGATGTCGAGCTTGCCCTTCTTGGCCGAACTCGACTGCACCGCGTTGTCGAGGCTGGTCGATGCGGCTGCGCCGCCATCGACGTCCGTGCCCGTGCCGGGTGCCGCGCCGGTGCCCGGCTGCTGCACGTCGGCCGGGGTGAGGATACCGGCATCGATCATCTCCTGCGCGCCGGGGAGCTGGCCGGCCTCGGTGGAGGTCGGTGCCGGCGCCGCCAGCACTTCCTTGATCCGCAGCATGGCGGCGGGCAGGCTCGCGGGCACTGTGGCCGGCCTGCCGTTCACCACCACGGAGATGAAGCCGGCCTGTACGTTCTGCGTGAGCCCCTCGAGGCCCGTCAGCGTGGTCGACCCGGCGGTGCCGGCCACCCACACGTCCTGATTGGCCGTCGTCGAGGCATCGTAGTCGGTGCCCTTGACGCCGATGGTCGCCGTGGCCGTCTTGACGTTGAACTCATCGCGGCCGCTCAGCCCCACCACCGACGCCCGGAACCGGCCGAACAGCGAGCTCATGAAGCCCCGCTCCTGCGCGCGCTGCCAGGGATTGACCGTCAGCACCGCGTTGGCGCCCAGGGTCAGCGTCGATTTCTCGCGGGTCGCCAGCACCGCCTGCGAGCTGGGGCCGACCCGCAGCAGGTCGCCCACCTCGATGGACCTGGCGCCGTGCTGCGGCATCATCTCGAGGCGCTGGCTGCCCCTGAGGATCATCAGCTTGCCCTGCTGCACGGTGGCCATGCCATACTGTTCGGCTCCCCAGAGCAGCGCGGCCGAGAGCATCGCAACCACGAACGCGGAAACGGTGGTGATGGTCTTCATGCTCATACCCTCTACGTGGATCGGGAGCCCGTTCCGGTATCGGCGGGCCTAAGGTGTCCCAGCAGGAGGCCGGCATTCCATCCGCCATCCGGGTGTGGTTTCCAACCCTCGCACCCGCCCCTGGGGGTTCAATTGACGTTCACCCTATCCCTTTTTGCGACGGTCGGCAAGAGCCGCAATTCCGCCCCCGGGCAGAAGCGTGCGAAGCCATGCCCCGGGCCGGTCTGACGACCATTGCACATCGTTCCCGCAAAGGGAAGCGCCACCCCGTGGCAGGGGCGGAGCGCGTTCAGGTGCGACGATGTCCGCCCCGCAATTTCGCCTGACCGCCCGACACCATCCGGCAAAGCGAGGGCAAAGGCCGTGGCGCTCCGAGCCGCCTGCCGGTTCACGGCCCGTTCCCCGGACGCAGCTCGCGGAGCTGCGAGCATGCTCCAGCGCCGTTCTCCCTCCCCCCTTGCGCGGAAGGGCCGGGGTCGGGGGGTTCGCGGGCGATCCGCCGCGGCAGGGGGCGAGCGACGACCTCAGCCGGCGACCGATCCTGGTTTGCCCTGCGCCGTGGTCGCGGGGAGCTTTACGGGGGCGCGGGCGAGGCCTATCCTGCGGGAGCAGGCACACCCCCGCCCGCGCCGCATCTCCGGCCGACTCCGCCCATGCCCCGCATCCTGCGCAACTACCTCATCAGCTTCGCGCTGATCGGCCTGTTCTTCCTGGCGGTGAAGCTCATCAACCACGTCGTGGCGGAGCGCATGGCGGCGCGGCCGGGCGCCGGGCAGACCGTTCGCCCGGAGACCGCGCCGCCGGTGCGCGGGCAGCCGGCTACCGCGCCTGCACCGGGCTCGGGGGCGCCGGGCTCAGGGGCGCCGGGGCGGTGAGCGGGGGGCGGGGCAGCGCCTGCGGCGTGACCTGGATGCCCTCGACCACCCAGCGCCGTTCGCCTGGCGGCTGCCTGAGCCGGATGGTGACTTCCGCGCCGCCCCGCGGCCCCTTGGCCCCGAACGCGAGCAGGGCGCGGGGCGGCGCTCCCGCGCCCTGGCCGGTATCGATCTGCACGGTCGTCACGTCGCCCAGCGTGGCGGGTGCGCCCAGGGTCTCCGCCAGCGCGGGGGCCGCGCCGGCCAGCCGCACGGCCTCCTGGTAGGCGCTGCTGCGGTGGAGGTTCCAGGGCGTGAGCAGGAACGTGGCCAGCAGGAAGCCCAGCAGCAGGCTCGCCGCCAGCAGCAGCCGCTGGAAGATCGAGGCCGCACCGGCGATGGCCACGCAGACGGTGCCGGCCAGGCGGTCGCCCAGCCGCCGCGTGTACGGATCGGTGAACACCAGCAGCGCCTCGACGGGCAGCAGCGGCAGCGTCGCGTTGCGCAGCAACAGCGCCCCCGCGGCGGGCGGCGCCGCGGGCGCATCGGCCCGGCGCACGGCGATGCCGGTCAGCCACTTGCCCAGGCTGCGCCCGCCCGCGAGGTCCTTCGCCAGCAGCAGCCCGAGCGTGCCGAGCGCCCAGGGCCATGGCTGTCCGCCGAGCAGCCCCGCGTGCGCCCGCAGGTCCCAGTGCTCGCCCAGGGTGAGCTGATCCAGCAGCTTGAGCGCCGTGACGATCAGGACGTAGTCGAACAGGAGCGCGAACAGCCGCAGGTGCTGGCCCGCCAGCGCGGTCGGCGTGACCTCAGCCCCCGTCCCCGCTCCCAGGGGAGAGGGGGCGACTGCCCCGGGGTCGGCGGTCGTGGGAATGCCGGTGGGGTCCCTCATCGTGTCCGCGCCGGATGGAGAAGGTTGGGAGTGATGTTGTTTTGCATGCAAGGTGAGGATGTGGCTGGCGCTGCTTTCAGCAGCGATCCTCGGTGCCGGCGCGGGGCCTCATCCTCCCCGGCCCTCCCTCGCCTGAGGGAGAGGGAGGGAGCCTCGGATCGGCCATCCGCGTGGATCGCAGCCACCCCCTCTCCCCCAGGAAGCCCGCCGCGAGCGCAGCGAGAGGAGGGGGCGGGCGGTGAGGCGGCGCAGCCCCGCAGCAGCCGCAGGGAGCCTTTCGCAGAGGTCTCGGAAAGTATCAGAGCGCCCGCAGCGCGTCCACCAGGCGCTTCGATTCGGGCGAGGCGCTCAGCGCGTGGTAGCGCTCGGCATGGCCGCGCAGCTCGTCGTAGGCCTCGCGGGCCCGCAGGGACTTGATCAGCCCCACCCGCGCGAACAGGTTGCGGTCGTCCTCGGCCAGCAGGTCGCGGAACTCCTGCTCGGCGCTCGTCAGGTCGTGGTCCAGGTAGGCCGCGTAGGCGTGGCACTCCCGCAGGTCGGGGAAGCGCCGCCAGGCGGGATGGCGGTCCAGCAGCGCCCGCACCTCCCCCACGTCGGCGGCGCCGCCGCGCCCCAGCAGGGCGCGGCAGAGGTAGAGCACGGCGCCCATGTTGCCGGGGTCCGAGGCGAGCAGGGCGCGCAGCTCGTGCAGCCCCTGGTCGATGCTGCCCTCGAGCAGCAGCAGTTGACCCAGGCTCAGGCGGCTCAGGGTGAAGTGCGGCTCCTGTTCGAGCACGCGCCGGTACTCGGCCTTGGCCGCCTCGTACTCGGCCATCAGCTCGTGGGCGAAGCCGAGATTGTGGCGGGCTGCGCGGTGATCGGGCCGCAGCTCGAGCACGTCCTCGAAGCGCAGCCGGGCCTCGAACACCTCGTCCTGGAACAGGGCGAAGCAGCCCAGGTTGTAGAGCACGGTCGCGCGCCGCGCCGGATCGGGCGTGTTGAGCATCCCCAGCTCGCGATCCACCTCCTCCGCGATCGCCGAGCCTTCGGTGCGCACCGCCGCATAGAGCGTGCGGTTGAGCGCGATCCGGGGGTCGTCGCCGTCCGCGGGCACCGCGAACAGCAGGTCCAGGCCGGTCAGCGTATCGCCCCTGCCGATGGCCACGAAGGCCTGCTCGAGCGTACTCATCTCTGGCTGCTCACCCTGGCATGAGGTCACGCTGCGGCGGCGGCGCGACGCCTCAGTTGATCTGCTTGACCGCGCCGTTCTCGATATGCACCACGAGGCCCGGGTAGTGCCAGGTCGTCCGCTCGTGGCCGCGCTCCCCCTCGTCCTGCACGCGCAGGGGAGCGCCCAGGGCCCAGCGCACGTCCTGGGTCGAATCGCCCACCCGCACCACCCCGGAGAGCAGGCGCGCCAGCTTCTCGACGGCGACGTTGCGGGCCACCATCTCGGCGTACACCCCCTCGAGCGGGCCGGCCGCGAAGCCGGGGCGGAAGATGCCCGAGCTGGCGCGCACCCACCCCGCCAGCGGCGCGGGGGTCACGTACGTCACCTTCTGCCACTCGATCGCCGGAAAGAGGTCGCTGACCTGGCTCACGGCCAGCAGGCGCAGATCGCGGGCGGGCACCGCCTCGGTGGTGAAGGTCATGTCGAACCGGTCCACGATGGCCGAGAACACCTCCACCGGCTCGCTGCCCTTCGTCTTGAGCTCGTGCGGCGTAAAGGGCGTCCAGCCCTGGCCCTCGCTGCGGCGGGTGCGGTGGGGGTAGGCGACGAGATACCACACCCGTTCCCCCGGCTCGATGCGGATGCCCTGCACGGGAAGAATCTCCCGCGCCCGCAGCAGCAGCCGCGCCCCCTTGAGCGGCTCCGGCGTATAGAGATAGGTGTTGACCCGGGTGAAGAACGCGCCCAGCTCCGTCCCCAGCGCGGTGACGGCCGGGGCCAGCAGCAGCATCGAAGCCAGCATCAGACGCGTCACGGGCGCTCGCCGGACTGAGGAGGCGGGGCCTGCCCCCGCTTGCGCAGGAACCAGACTCGCGTGTCACCATAGCCCTTCACCTGGAGGAGTTCAAGGCCGGGTGGGGGCTTCGGCGCGAGTTTCGCGGGCGCCTCGACGACGATCAGGGCGCCCGCCGGCACGGCGGCCGACCCCTCCAGCAGCGGCAGCACCGCCTCGATCTCCCCTGCCGCATAGGGCGGGTCCAGCAGGATCAGCCCGGGCGCCGGCTCGCTGCGCGCGTCCCGGCCTGCCCCGGGCCGCGCCCCGTGACCCGAGTCGGCCAGCCAGGGCTCCACGCGGGCCGTGACGACGCGCCAGGTCTCCGGCGCAGCCCCCAGCCGTTCGAGGTTGGCGCGGATGCCGGCCGCGGTGCGGGCATGGCTCTCGACGAACACCGCGCGGGCGGCGCCCCGGCTGAGGGCTTCGATGCCCAGGGCGCCCGACCCGGCGTAGAGGTCCCACACCGCCAGGCTCTCCAGCGCCAGGCCCTCCAGCGCCAGCAGGTGGGCGATCACGTTGAACAGCGCCTGCCGCACCTTCTCGGCCGTGGGCCGGGTGGCGGCCCCCTTGGGCGCCTGGATGCGGCGGCCGCCCCAGCGGCCCGCGACGATGCGCAGCATGAGCGGTCGCCCGATGCGGAACCACGAGGGGGTGGAAGCGGCGCCGGCGCCGTCTCCCCCACTCCGCCTGCGGAGAGGGGGCCGGGGGGAGAGGTCGACACGGAGCCGTTCACCCTCCCCCCCTCGCGGGGGAGGGCCGGGGTGGGGGCCGTGCCGCCCAGCGTCCCCACCCCTGCCCCTCCCACCGAGTGGGGAGGGGTGATCCCTCCCAGCCATGGGCAGCGGCCCGGCACCTCGGCGCTTTCTCCCCCTCTCCAATTGTTGGAGAGGGGGCCGGGGGGAGAGGTCGCGCCCTACGGCACCGAGGGCAGGTCCGCCATGGCCGCGGCCAGCTCCTGCTCCGAGTACACGTCGTCCTGGAGGCTGCCGCTCAGGTAATCGGAGTACGCCTGCATGTCGAAGTGGCCGTGGCCGCTCAGGTTGAACAGGATCACCTCCTTCCTGCCCGACTGCTTGCAGCGCAGGGCCTCGTCGATGGCGGCCTTGACGGCGTGGTTGGTCTCCGGCGCGGGGATGGTGCCCTCGCAGCGGGCGAACTGTATGCCGGCCTCGAAGCAGGCGCGCTGCGGATAGGCGCGCGCCTCGATCAGCTTGAGGGCGTGGAGGTGGCTCACCAGGGGCGCCATGCCGTGGTAGCGCAGGCCGCCCGCGTGGATGGCCGGCGGGAGGAAGGCGTGCCCCAGGGTGTACATCTTCACCAGAGGCGTCAGCCCGGCCGTGTCGCCGAAGTCGTAGGCGTACCTGCCCTTGGTGAGCGAGGGGCACGAGGCCGGCTCGACGGCGATGATGCGCGTCTTCTTGCCCTTCTTCAGGTTGGCGCCGACGAACGGGAAGCTCAGGCCGGCGAAGTTGCTGCCCCCGCCGGCGCAGCCGATCACGATATCCGGGTACTCGCCGGCCTTCTCCATCTGCTTGATGGCCTCCTGGCCGACCACGGTCTGGTGGAGCAGCACGTGGTTGAGCACGCTGCCGAGCGAGTAGTGGGTGTCGGCGTGGGTGGCGGCCACCTCGACCGCCTCGCTGATGGCGATCCCCAGGCTGCCCGTGCTGGCCGGGTTCTGCTTGAGGATGGTGCGCCCGGCGTTGGTCTCCTCGCTGGGGCTGGGCACCACGCGCGCGCCGTAGGTCTCCATCATCGCCCGCCGGTAGGGCTTCTGCTGGTAGCTCACCTTGACCATGAACACCTGGATGTCGATGCCCATGTACGCCCCGGCCAGCGCCAGCGCGCTGCCCCACTGCCCCGCCCCGGTCTCGGTCGCGATGCGGCGGATGCCCTCCTCGCGGTTGTAGTAAGCCTGGGCCAGCGCCGTGTTGAGCTTGTGGCTGCCGACCGGGCTCGCGCCCTCGTACTTGTAGTAGATGTGGGCCGGGGTGCCGAGCTCCTGCTCCAGCCGCCGCGCCCGGTAGAGCGGAGTGGGCCGCCACTTGCGGTAGATCTGCTGCACCTCCTCCGGGATCTCGATGGTGGGGGCGGTCGAGACCTCCTGCATGATGAGCGCCATGGGGAAGAGCGGCTTCAGGTCGTCGGGCCCCACCGGCTGCTTGGTGCCCGGGTGCAGCACCGGCGGCGGCGGCGAGGGCAGATCCGCCATCAGGTTGTACCAGTGGGTCGGAATCTCGGTGTCGGCGAGCGCGTAGTTCATGCGATCCATGGGGTCTCCGGTGGTGTCGATGTCGTGGCGGGTCGGGTGCGGCGCGACGTTGCCCGCGCGGGGGGCCGGGCGCCCTCGGGGCGATACACGGCGCTCAGGCGCTGCCGACGTTCTCCCGCGCCGCGAGTGCGCGCGCCTGGCGCTTGGCTTCCATCAGCACGGAATGGTTGACGAGCAGCATCTGCTGGAGCCGGTGGGCCAGGTGATCCTCCTGGGCGTCGAGCCGCGCGTCGGCAAGGATCACTTGCCACACCATGACCAGCAGGGGCAACTTTTCCTCGGGAGCATACGCCTTGGCAATGGCGTTGGTAAACGGCCAGAGATCGGGCGAGCGGCGCCGCTCCTCCTCCGCCAGCGCGATCAGCCCCTCGACCTCCGCCGCGCCGAGCGTGAAGCGGTCGGCCAGCAGCCGGCGGATGGTCGCCCGCTCGGCCTCCGTGAACTCCTGATCGGCCCGGGCCACTTCGAGCAGGATGGCGCACACGGCCACCTGGAGATCGGGCTTGAATTCGGTCAGCCGGGCCGGGCCGGAGCTGGCCCCGGCGAGCATGGCTTTGAGCTTGTCGAGCATGGCCTCCCCGCAACGACGGTGTGGTGTGAGCGTGGCCGATCGCTCCAGGCGGGCGGCCTCACCCTCTCCGGCCCTCCCGCTCCCCGGGGAGAGGGAAGGCCGGGGTGGGGTCGCTACGGCCGGACGCCGGCCTTGCTGGTGGGGCCGAGCAGGGTCTTGAGCCGCCCCTGCATGGCCTCGACGAACCGGCACAGGTAGGGCCGCGTCTCGCGGGGGTCGATCACGTCCTCCACCGCGAAGGCCTGGGCCGTGAGGAAGGGCGAGGCGTAGGCGCGCAGCTCCGCCTCCAGCTCCTGCTCGCGGCCGCGGGGGTCGGCCGAGGCCGCGAGTTCACGGCGGAAGGCGGCGGCCACGCCCCCCTCGATGGGCAGCGAGCCCCACTCGGCGGAGGGCCAGGCGATCTTGAAGTCGAGCCCGTTCTTGTCGTTGGTGGCCATGCCGGCCATGCCGTAGCACTTGCGCACCACCACCGTCAGCATCGGCACGCGCGCCTGCAGGGCCACGTAGACGCAGCGCATCCCCTCGCGCAGGGTGGCCTGCTGCTCGGCGCGGCTCCCCACCATGAAGCCGGGCACGTCCACCAGGAACACCAGCGGGATGTGGAAGGCGTCGCACAGCTCGATGAAGTGGCCCTGCTTGCGCGCCGAGGCCCAATCCATGGCGCCGCCGAGCACGAGCGGGTTGTTGGCGATCACCCCCACCGGATAGCCCCCCAGCCGCGCCAGCGACGTGATCACCGATTGCCCGAAGGTGGGCTGGATCTCGAACAGCGAGCCCCTGTCGAGCACCAGCTCCATCAGCGCGTGCATGCGGTAGGCGCGGCGCCGCTCGCGGGGGATGATCTTGAGCAGCGCCTCCTCGCGGCGCGCGGGCGGATCGGCGCAGGGCAGCGCGGGGGCCGGCTCCCAGACGTTCTGCGGCAGGAAGCTCAGGAAGCGCCGGATCTGGGCGAAGCAGTGCTGCTCCGACTCGGCGACGTTGTCGATGGTGCCCGCCAGGTCCACGGCGACGTGGGCGCCGCCCAGCTCCTCCTTGGTCAGCTTCTCGCCCAGGGCGCGCTCGACCACGGGGGGCCCGGCCGCGAAGATCTGGCTCGCGGTGCGCAGCATCACCGACCAGTGGGAGAAGATGGCGCGCCCGGCCGGCCCCCCCGCCGCCGTGCCCAGCACCGCGCTCACCACCGGCACCTCGCCCATCAGCTGCGCCGAGCGCTCGAAGCCGTGGTAGCCGGGGAAGATCGTGTAGCCGCGGCGCTTGGCGGAGGCGACGCTGCCGCCCGAACCGTCGATCAGGTTGACGAGGGGGATGCGGTACTCGTGGGCCAAGTCCTCGACGAAGCCGCCCTGGCCGCCCTTGCGCCGCCCCGTGCCCCAGGAGATGCCGCCCTTGACCGTGAAGTCCTCGCCGCCGATGGCCACCGGCCGGCCCTCGATCTTGGCCAGCCCCATCACGTAGGGGGCGGGCACGACCGGGCCGCCTGCCGCGGCGGGCTGGCCCGTGAGCTGGCCCACCTCCTGGAACGTGCCGGGATCGGAGAGCCGGGCGATGCGCTCGCGGATGGTGAGCAACCCCTGCGCGCGGTGGCGGGCCACGTTCTCGGGGCCGCCCATCTCCCGCGCCCAGCCCCGGCGCTGCTCCAGCTCCTCGACCTCCGGCTCCCACCCCATCGCCGCTCCCCTCCGACCCCTGGATGCGCCGTGCGCACCCGATCCCTCCGCCCACCGGATCGGGCTGCCCCTGTGCGTTCCCTTTTGGCACGGTTGCCCTGCGGCCGCAATCGGGCGGGGCGCTTGGCACAACCTCACTCACCCCGGCCCTCCCTCTCCGTTGACGGAGAGGGAGGGAGTCCGGCACCGGCTCCCAGCGCGGACGAGCGCCGCTTTCCCCTCCCCACGTGGTGGGGAGGGGCAGGGGTGGGGACGCGGCGGGAGACCTCACCCTCCCCGGCCCTCCGTCTCCAAGAATTGGAGAGGGAGGGAGCGTCAGATCGGACGATGGCTCCGCGGGCCCTCGGCCTGCTCCCCCGCTTCGCCTGCGGAGAAGGGGCCGGGAGGAGAGGTGGCCGCCCCGCGGCCTTTGACAGGGAACGGATTATCTTGGTACGCTGCCGCTGCCATACGGGGAGCGAGCCTTCGACGGGCGTGGGGAAGGTTTCCGGTTCTCGGAAGCGCGCCGGTCCGCGCGCCCCCGCGATTCGCGGAAGCCGGGCGGGACTGCCGACCTTACTCCCCGCGCGGGACATCTCTGGAACAAGGGGGGAATTGCCATGCGAACGAAAGTGCACGTGCGCGGACTCGTGGTGCTCGCGGCCCTGCTGCTGACCTGCGGCGGCGCGCTGGCCCAGCAGCCGAAGCGCGGGGGAGTGGTCACGTACTTCAACTACGCCGATCCGGGGCGGCTCGACGTCCACACGGAGTCGCCCCAGACCGTGCAGCAGGCGAACGCGGGCATTTACAGCAGCCTGCTCCAGTTCGACCCTGAGCGCACGAGCGAGATCATTCCGGACCTCGCCACCAGCTATGCGAGCTCCCAAGGCGGCACCGTCTATAGCTTCCAGTTGCGCCAGGGCGTGAAATGGCACGACGGCAAGCCCTTCTCCTCGGCCGACGTGAAGGTCAGCATGGATCGCGTGCTGAACCCCAAGGTGCGCAGCCCGCGCTGCGGCTCGCTGCTGCGCCCCATCGTGGCGAAGGTGGAGGCGACCGGCGAGCACGAGGTGCGGTTCACGCTCAAGTACCCCACGGTGGCGTTCGTACCCTCGATCGCCTCGGCGTGGTGCCGCATCGCCGCCAAGCACATCCTCGAACGCGACGGCGACCTGGTGCACGCCAAGAGCCAGATCGGCACCGGGCCGTTCATCTTCAAGCGCTACGAGCGCAACAGCATCATCGAGTGGGAGCGCAATCCGGGCTACTACGACTCGCGCTACCCGTACGTGGATGGCGTGAAGCAGTTCATCATCCTCGGGGGGGCGCGGCAGTTGGCGGCCGCCAAGGCGGGACAGGTCATGCTCTGGGACCTCTGGCCGCCCATGACGCCCCAGCAGGCCCGCGAGCTCAAAGCCGCGCGCGGCGACGACGTGATCACGTACGAGTGGCCGCAGAACAACCTCTGGGCCATCCACCTGGCCACGCGCAAGCCGCCCTTCGACAACAAGGAGCTGCGCCGGGCCGTGTTCCTGGGGCTGGACCGCTTCGAGCTGATGGACAAGATCTTCGAGGGCAACGGCGTGCCCTGCGCCATCATGGACCCGGTGATCTACGGCGAGTTCGCCCTGCCCCTGAAGGAGGTGTACGACCTCCCCGGTTGCCGCAAGGACAAGTCGCAGGACCTGGCCGAGGCCAAGCGCCTGGTGGCCAAGCACTACCCCAACGGCCTCGACATCGAGGTGGCGGTGCGCAGCGTGGCCAACTACGTGGACCGCACCCAGGTGCTGGTGGCGCAACTGGCCAGGATCGGCATCCGCGGCACGATCAAGACCTACGAGAGCGCCGTCGGCTTCGGCATCTTCGGCAAGGGCGAGTTCACGCTGATCGGCACCCAGGACACCGCCATGCTCCTGCCGGACGCGAGCGGCCCCATCGCCATCATGTTCACCTCCGATGCCGGGCGCAACTACAGCAACTTCAAGGACGAAACCGTGGACAGGATGGCCGCCGCGGGCCTGCGCGAGGCCGACCCGGCCAAGCGCAGGCAGATCTACCACGACCTGCAGCGCTACCTGCTGACCGAGGAGCACACCGGCTCGCTGGTGGTGGGCTGGATCAACGCCTGGTACTTCAAGGACAAGCGGCTGAAGAACTTCCACGCGGCTGCCACCCAGTACGATGCGGGGACGTTCATGAAGGTCTGGCTCGAGCCGTAGACCCGCCGACCCGGGGCGTGCCGGAACGGTGCGGCGTCCGAGCGGAATCCCGGCGGGGTGCGGCGGGCGCGCCGGTGCGTCGCGCGGATGGAGCCGATTCCCGCCGGCGGCGCAGCGGTCCGGCGGGCCGCTTCGCCACCCAGTCCCATCCGGCGAACGTCATGAAGATCAATCTGACCAGCGTGCTGGTGGAAGATCAGGACAAGGCCCTCACGTTCTACACGGAGGTGCTGGGCTTCGTGAAGAAGACCGACAAGCCGCTGGGGAATTTCAAATGGCTGACCGTCGTCTCGCCCGAAGGGCCGCCCGGTATCGAGCTGCTGCTGGAGCCGAACGAGCATCCGGCCGCCAAGACCTTCCAAAAGGCTATTTTCGCGGCGGGGATACCGTTGACCTCCTTTGCGGTTGACGATGTTCAACGCGAGTACGATCGATTGACCAGGCTGGGGGTAGTGTTCAAGACGAATCCTACGAAATCGGAATGGGGGACCTTCGCCATATTCGACGACACCTGCGGCAATCTCATCGGACTCCATCAGGGTTAGTCGCTGCGGCGATCCCCGCGCCGCGCGCCGCCAGCCCGGAGCCCGCGCAGGGAAGGGGAATCCGCAATACCTGGAGAGCAATCCATGGTGCAGACAAAAGTCCGGAACGGCGTGCTGCGGCTGCTCGCCGCGGCGCTGGTGGTCTGCGGGATCGGGGCCGGGGCCTCCGCCCAGGAGACCCCGCGGCGCGGCGGCGTCTTGAGCGAGTACCTCTACGGCGACCCGGCCGTGCTCGACATCCAGACCGGCTCCGAAGCGTCGGTGCAGCATGCGGTGGCGGGCATCTACGGCGGCCTGCTCACCTACGACCCCGAGCGGCCGCGGGAGATCGTCCCCGATCTCGCCACGCGCCACGAGGCCTCGCCCGACGGCAAGACCTACACCTTTCACCTGCGCGAGCGGGTGAAGTGGCACGATGGCCAGCCCTTCACGGCGGCCGACGTGAAGGCCACCTTCGACCGCGTGCTGACGGTGCGCAGCCCGCGCTGCGGCTCGCTGATGAAGCCGATCCTGAAGGAGGTGCGCGTGCTCGACGGGCGCACGGTGCGCTTCGAGCTCAAGTATCCGACCGCCACGTTCGAGTCGTCGATCGCCTCGGCGTGGTGCGTGATCGTGCCCAAGCACATCCTCGAGCGCGACGGCGACCTGAAGGCCACGAAGAGCATGATCGGCACGGGCCCGTTCAAATTCAAGCGCTACGAGCGCGACAGCGTGATCGAATGGGAACGCAATCCGGACTACTACGACCCCCGCTTCCCCTACCTCGATGGAGTGAAGCAGTACATCATCGTCGGCAAGGCCCGGCAGATGGCCGCGGTCAAGGCGGGGCAGGTGCATCTGCCGCCGCCCTGGCCGGCCTTCACGGGCAGGCAGATCGAGGAGATCAAAGCGGCCCGGGGCGACCGGCTCACCTACTACACCTGGCCCATCAACAACGTCTCGCTGGTGTTCTTCAACACCACGAAGCCTCCGTTCGACACGAAGGACATGCGCCGTGCGGTGCACCTGGCCATCGACCGGCAGGAGTTCTTCGAGAAGCTCTACGACGGCATCGGCTCCCCCTGTTCGGTGCTGGAAACCCCGGTGTACGGCGATTTCGGCCTGTCGGCGCAGGAGGTGCTGAGCCTGCCGGGCTGCCGTCGGCCCAAGGATGCGGACCTTGCCGAGGCGCGGCGGCTCGTGGCGAAGCACTACCCCAACGGCGTGGACGTGGAGGTGGCCGTCCGCACCGTGGGCGACTACGTGGACCGCGCCAGTCTGGTCATCGCGAGCCTGGCCAAGGTGGGCATCCGCGGCCGGATCAAGACCTACGAGAGCGCCGCGGGCATCAGCGCCTACAACAAGGGCGAATTCACGCTGATCGGGCCGCAGGATACCGCCAGCTTCGTGCAGGACCCGAGCTCGCCGTTCGCCGTGCTGTTCACCTCGAAGGGCGGGCGCAACTTCGGCAAGTGGAAGGATGCGCAGGTGGACGCCTGGGCCGATCAGGCCCTCCGGGAGACCGACCCGGCCAGGCGCCGCGAGCTCTACCATCGGCTCGAGCGCTACCTGCTCACCGAGGATACCGGCGGTGCCGTCATCGGCGGCATCGGCGGCTGGTTCTTCATCGACAAGCGGGTGAAGAACTACCACCGCTCGCCCACCACCTTCGACAACAACACCATGATGAAGGTGTGGCTGGCCGAGTGATGGAGGGATGCGGGCGATGCCCGCGCACCGTCGGCGCTCTTCGGCAGCCGCCGGGAGCGACGCGATGGTGTGCGCGCACCGCGTCCCCACCCCGCCCGGCGGGCACCCCTCACCACTTGGTGGGGAGGGGCGGGGGAGGGGACGCCGCCCGAACGGCTCGGAACCACACTTTCCCGTCACCCCGAGCCCTGCGATGCCCTCACGGCGGGCGCGGCGATGGGTCGCTTGTCCCGTGGCCCCTGGACGCCGACCACGACCCGCCGCCGATCTCCGGCCCTCGTTGACACGCGCGCCCAGAGTGCGGAAAGTGTGGGCTCGGGGAGGGGCCTCCGTCGGTGATGCGACGACCCGTTACGTGGGAGAATTTCGACATGGGCATGAGAAGGCTTATCGCGGCGGCCGTGGTGCTCGCCGGCATGGCGGCGGGCGTGCTGCCCCTTGGCGCGGCGCTGGCCCAGGAAACAGCGCGGCGGGGCGGGATCGTCGGCTACTGGGATTACAGCGATCCGGCGCGGCTCGATTGGATGATCGAATCGGCCCTGTCCAACCAGCAGGCCACCGCGGGCGTATACAGCGGGCTGCTCCAGTACGATCCCGACGACCCCGAGCAGATCGTCCCCGACCTCGCCACGGGGTACACGGCGGATGCCGACGGCCTCGGCTTCGCGTTCACGCTGCGCCAGGGCGTGAAGTGGCACGATGGCAGGCCGTTCAGCACGGCCGACGTGAAGGCGTCGTTCGACCGGATGCTCGACCCCAAGGTGAAGAGCCCGCGCTGCGGGGCGCTGCTCAAGGATATCGTGGCGAAGGTGCAGTATCCGGATGACCAGACCGTGCACTTCCGGCTCAAGTTCCCCGCCGCGACGTTCCTGCCCTCGATCGCCTCGGCCTGGTGCCGCATCGCCGCCAAGCACGTCCTCGAACGCGATGGGGACTTGCAGAGCGCCAAGAGCCAGATCGGCACCGGCCCCTTCAAGTTCAAGCGCTACGAGCGCGGCAGCATCATCGAGTGGGAGCGCAACCCCGACTACTACGATCCGCGCTACCCGCTGGTGGATGGCGTGCGGCAGTACATCCTCACCGCGCCGGCCCGGCAGATGGCGGCCGCCAAGACCGGCCAGATCGACCTCTGGTACCCCTACCCGCCCATGACCAAGACCCAGGCGGACGAACTGCGCAAGGTGCGCGGCGACCAGGTGGACATCATCGAGTGGCCGGTCAACAACGTGTGGGTCGTGTTCCTCAACACCACCAAGCCCCCCTTCGACAACGTGGACCTCCGCCGGGCCGTCCATCTCGCGCTGGACCGGCAGGAGCTGTTCGCCAAGATCTTCGAGGGGGTGGGGCTGCCCTGCGCGATTCTCGACGTGAAGACCGACGGCGCCTTCGCCCTGCCGCCGGAGGAGGTCAACGCGACCCCAGGCTGCCGCCGGCCCAAGGATCAGGACATCGCCGAGGCCAGGCGCCTGGTGGCCAGGCATTACCCGCAAGGGCTGGACATGGACGTGCTCGCGTTCGCCTACTCGAACCAGACCGCCCGCGCGGAGCTGGTGGTCTCCCAGCTCCGCAAGGCGAACATCCGCGGCAAGATCCGCTCGCTCGAATACGGCGGCGCCTACTCCGCCATCGGCCGCGGCGACTTCCAGATGATCGGCTCGCTCAACACCGCGAACTTCGTCAAGGACCCCAACGGGCTCGTCTCGCAGCTCTACATCTCCAAGGGCGGGCGCAACTTCGGCAAGTGGAAGAGCGAGCGGTTCGACAAGCTGGCGGATGCGGGCGTGCGCGAGATCGACACGGCCAAGCGCATCCAGATCTATTACGAGATGCAACGCATGCTGCTCAACGAGGACCCGAGCGGCGTCGTGATGCTCGGGCGCGAGTACGGCTACTACTTCCGCGACAAGCGCCTGCGCAACTACCACTTCGCGCCGGTCATGTACGATAATCTGACGTTCATGAAATCGTGGCTCACCAAGTGAGCGGCGCCGCGTGACGCGAGACCCGCTCCCTTGGGCGGGGCACCCACATCGGGGAAGGACCGGGATGCTGATCTATTCTGCGCGGCGCCTGCTGCTGTTCTTCCCCTCGCTGCTCGGGGTCACCATCATCATCTTCGGGCTGGTGCGGATGGTGCCCGGCGATATCGCGGAGATTCTGGCCTTCGATGCGGGCACGGAGCGCGGCGCCGTGGTGGACGAGAACATCCGGCGCATCCGCGCCGAGCTCGGTCTGGACAAGCCCATCACCATCCAGTACCTGGGCTGGATCAAGGACGGGCTCTCGGGGAACTTCGGCTTCTCCTACTGGGAGAAGCGGCCGGTCGCGGAGATCATCCGCGAGCGCTTCCCGCGCAGCCTCGAGCTGGCGGCCCTGACGCTGGTGATCGCCGTCGTCTGGGCGGTGCCGCTCGGCGTGATCTCGGCGGTGCGGCAGAACACCTGGGCCGATTACCTCGTGCGGGTGCTGAGCATCAGCGGCCTCAGCCTGCCGCTGTTCCTGACGGGCATCCTGATCCTGTACGTGCTGGTGCGGTTCTTCGCCTGGCTGCCCCCGCTGGACTTCCGCGACTTCACCGATCAGCCGCTCGAGAACCTCCAGCAACTGATCTGGCCGGCGCTGGCGCAGGCGATCTACATCAGCGCGCCCATCACCCGGCTCACCCGCTCGCAGATGCTCGACGTGATCCGTGAGGATTACGTGCGCACCGCCCGGGCCAAGGGGCTCAGCGAGAGGATCGTGGTGTACCGCCATGCCTTCCGCAACGCGCTGCTGCCGGTGGTGACGTTCATCGGCTGGTGGGGCGGGCGGCTGCTGGGGGGGATCGTGATCATGGAGATCATCTTCGGCGTGCCGGGCATGGGCACCAGCCTGATCGCCGCGGTGAGCCACCGCGACTACCCCACCGTGCAGGCCATGGTGCTGCTGATGGCGCTGGTGTTCCTGCTGCTCAACCTGTTCATCGACCTGCTCTATGGCCTGCTCGATCCGCGCATCCGCTACGCCTGACGCCTGATCGGGCGCGCACCCCCACCCAACCCCTCCCGGCGAGGAGAGCCCATGACCGAGCAACGCGTCACGGCGGCGCCGGCCGCGACCGCGACCGCGTTGGAAGGCGATACGCTGCTCGCGCAGGCGGTGTCGGGCGCGAGGTTCCTGGCGAAGAGCCAGCCGCTCGGCGTGATCGGCCTGTTCATCGTGGTCGTGCTGTGCGCCGTGGCGCTGTTCGCACCCTGGCTCGCCCACTACGGCCCCAAGATCACCGCCTTCGACACCTACCAGCCGCCCAGCGCAGCCCACTGGTTCGGCACCGATCACCTGGGGCGCGATATCTTCAGCCGCGTGGTCTGGGGCGCGCGCCTGTCGCTCTACGTCGGACTGGCCTCGGTGGGGGTGGGGGTCACGCTGGGCTGGGTCTGGGGACTGGTCTCGGGCTACTTCGGCGGCTGGTTCGATAGCGTCAGCCAGCGGCTGGTGGATATCCTGATGGGCTTCCCGCCCATCATCCTGGCGCTGGCCCTGATGGCGGTGCTGGGCCAGTCGGTCAACAACGTGGTGCTGGCGCTGATCGTGCTCCTGATGCCGACCGCCGCCCGCACCATGCGCGCGGCGGTGCTGTCGATCCGGGAGATGACGTATGTGGAATCGGCCCAGGCCGTGGGCTGCTCCCACTGGCGGGTGATCTTTGTCCACCTCGCCCCCAACACCCTCGGCACCTACATCGTGCTCGTCACCGTCAACATCGCCTACGCCATCGTGGTCGAGGCGGCGCTGAGCTTCCTCGGGCTGGGGTCGCCGCCGGACGAGCCCTCCTGGGGCGGCATGCTCACCGCCGCCACCGAAAGCCTGGAGCGCGCCCCCTGGATCGCCTTCTTCCCCGGCCTGGCGATCAGCCTGGTGGTGTTCGGGATGAACCTGCTCGGCGACGCCCTGCGCGACCTCACCGATGCCAAGCTGCGCGGCACCACCGGCGCGGAATGACACGGCGGGTTCCCCTCCCCCGTTCCGGGAGCAATACGGTTCGCTCTAGGCTTTGGAGCGGGCAAAGGGCGTCGCCTCCTTCGAGACCCTCGCGTCGCTCGCTGCTCAGGAATGCGGCTTGTTCCGTGTGGCTGAGGAGGGCCAGACCAGGCGGGTCCGTCTCGAAGGGCACGAAGCGATTGCGACACAGACTGCCTTAAATGAACCGGATTGGTCCCTACCCGCAGGGGGGGAGGGAGAACGGCTCCGGAGCGTGATCGCAAACCGGCGAGACCCGCTCAGGACACGGTCAGCTTCTTGAGGGGCCGCGGCGACAGCCCGCGCGGTTCCGCCAGACTGGGTCGCTACCACGCCCGGCCCGCTCTTGCCCGGGGCGCCGGCCTATTCTATGGTGGTGAGCCATCGGACAAGACGCCGGCGGGCCCCGCCCGCAGCAACGGAGATGGATGAGTCACTGGTGGGCTCCCCGGGCTTCAAACCCGTGCGCGAGGCACTAACACTGTCTTGGGTGGGTTCGATTCCCACACATCTCCGCCACTCGTGCCCCGGGGCGCCGCCGACCGGCGCCCGAGACCATCTATGGCCGAACGCCGCCGCAGCGAGCGCCTGCCCCTCAACCTCCCCGCGCAACTGAGCGCAACCGGTACCGCGCCCGTCACGGTGCAGGTGCTCGATCTATCGGTGCAGGGCGCACTGGTCCAGACGGAGCTGCCGCCCCCGGCCGGCGGCGGACCGATCGCGCTCGAGCTCGTGGTGGATTTGCTCTCCGGCGTGACGGAGCACCTGCGGCTGACCGCGAAGATGCTCCAGACGCGCAAGATCGAGCCCGGCTGGCTCTGCGGCGTGCGGTTCGACGATGAGGCCACCAATCCCGATCTGCTCAAGCTGGACCAGTTCTACCTGGAGCGATACTTCGAGCAGACGGAGTGATTCCACTTCCGTTTCAATCGACGAATCATGCCGGGTCGTCGGGGGCTCCGCCCCCGACACCCCCGCCCGGGCCGAGGGCCCCAGCCCCGCCATGGGCGCCTGCGGCGCATTCTGTGGGTGCCGGGTGCGGGCATGCTTCGAGTCGGCCGGCAAGGCAGACACCCTGGCACGAGCCACGAGGTCGGCGCGCCCGGGCTCCGCATGGCTGCGCAGAGCCTGGCGCCTTCGTCTCGGGCACGTCCCTGGCGGAGGGTCAGGCCGATTCCTTCTGGGCAGCCTTGGGAGCGGCAGCGCCCCCTTTCGGGGCCGCCAATCCTTCGAGGATGGATTCGGAGAGGTCGGCGCCCGCGAAGTTGGCGCCGTTGAGGCTGGCGCCGTTGAGGTTGGCGTTGGTGAAGACGGCCCCGGTGAAGTCCGACCCGCTCAGGTCCGCGCCGCTCAGGTCGGCGCCGGAGAAGTTGGCCGACACCATCTTGCAGCCGTGCAGGTTGGCCTTGCTCATCTTGGCGTTGGTGAGGTTGGCCCCGACCATCACCGAGTCCTTCAGGTCGGCGTTGTGCAGGAACACCTCGGTCAGGTTCGCATTGCGCAGGTTCACGCCCTGGATGCCCTCGCCCCGCTCGATCCGCTTCTTGACCAGGTCCTTGATCTTCTCGGACGAGCCGCGGTCGGAGACGGAGAGGTCGGCCAGCCGCTGGTTGGTCGCCCGCAGCCGCTCGGCGAGCATCACCGAGAAGTTCTTATAGAGCTTGTAGGCCAGCGCGATGTTCTGCTGGCGCAGGATGGCCTCGCGCAGGCTGAGCAGCACCGTGGGGCCCACGGCGGTGGCGCGGGCCGAGCGCGGGGATTGGTCGATCGGCCCCATTTCGCCGAACAGGGAGCCGTGCTCGAGCTGGGCCAGCACCTCCTCCTGCTGCTTGCCGATGGGACGGCCGATCCGCACCGAGCCGGTGATGATGATGTACATCTTGTCGCCGCGGGTGCCTTCCTTGAAGATGATCTCCCCGTCCTGGAACATCTCGCGCTGGGTGCTCTTCAGCACGCCCAGCAGCTCGCCGTCGTTGAAATTCTTTAAGAACGCGACGTTCTCTTTGAGCTTGTCGAAGATCTCTTTGGTGAGCTGCATGATTTCCCCCGGGGGCGAATCGCGCGGGCCATGCCGGCGCCCGTCACGCGAATCCTGGCCGGTCTGCCTGGCAGATCAACCTTCGATCAGTTTGAGGGCGAGCAGCGCCTGAATCCCCTGTTGTTCCAGCAGCCAGTCCCACTCGTATCGGCGGAGCGCCACGATTCGGCGATAAAGGAGCCGGGGAGCCTCGAGGTGCAGCAGCAGTGCGTCCCCGTCTTCGTGAACCCAGCAGGAAGAATCCGGGATCGCCGCCAGCCGTTCTGCCTCGCGGCGCAGCGCATCCAGATGGCGAAAGCGCCGGTGGGCGATCCTGAGGAGGCCCGCAGAGAATGAGGCAAATTGTTTATTACGGGAGAGGCCGCGTGAAGTCAATGCTCGGAACAGCGAGCGGCTCGTCTCCTCGCGGGCTTCCGCCCGTTCTTGCGCGCTGGCCGGCTGGGGTGGCGCCATCGGGTTCCCCGGTTCAGCCCCAGCGCCGCAGCACGTACTGGATCAGCGCCATGCGGATCCACAGGCCGTTGCGTGCCTGCTCGAAGTAGATGGCGCGGGGGTCGTCGTCCACGGCCGGGTCGATCTCGTTCACCCGTGGCAGCGGATGCATGATGATGGCCTCCTTCCCCATCCGGCGCAACTTGTCCGGGGTGAGGCGGTAGATGTTCTGCGCGGTGGCGAACTCCTTCAGATCGAGGAAGCGCTCCTTCTGGATGCGGGTCATGTAGACGCAATCGACGGCGGGCAGCACGGCATCGAGGTCGGCGATCTCCTCCCAGGCCGTGCCCTGCCGGGTCAGGTAGGCCTTGATGTCGTCGTGCATCTGGCAGACGGGCGGCGCCACGAAGGTGAGCTGCACGCCCTTGTACTTGGCCAGCAGGTAGGCCAGGCTGCGCACCGTGCGCCCGTACCGCAGGTCGCCCACCATCGCCACCCGCAGCCCTTCCAGCCGCCGGAACTTCTTGAACAGCGTGTAGAGGTCCAGCAGGGCCTGGGTGGGGTGCTGCCCGGCGCCGTCGCCGGCGTTGAGGATGGGCACGGTAGAGATCTCGGCGGCGCGCTTGGCCGCGCCGATCTCGTTGTGGCGCATCACGATCACGTCGGCGTAGCCGGAGACGATGCGGATCGTGTCCTCGAGCGATTCGCCCTTAGCGTACGACGAGAACTCCCGGGCGTTCTCGGTCATGATCACGTTGCCGCCGAGGCGGTACATCGCCGCCTCGAACGAGAAGCGTGTCCGGGTCGAGGGCTCGTAGAACAGCGACGCCATCACCGTGCCCGGCAGGTCGTTGACGCGCTGCTCCTGCGAGAGCGCATCCGCCCGCGCGAACAGCTCGGCCAGGAACGGCGGCGTGAACTGCTGGGATTCGACGATGTGGCGCAGGCCTTCCATGGTCGCCTGTGGCGGGTTCGGGAACGCCGGTCGAGCCGGAGCATGGGGGCGCCGGCTGGACGGGCGCGGTGCCGGCTCGCCCTCCTCTTAGCACATCGGGCGGGGCGTTACCAAAGGCGTTGACCTTGCCGGGGCAGGCTCAAGGTCGTCTGCGAGCCCGACAGGCGGAGCGGGGGGTGCCGATGGCCCGCGTACTCCCCACCCCGGCCCTCCCCACCTGGGGCATAGGCGTTCAGGCAAGGCAGCTCACATGCGAATAGGAGTGGAGGTCCGACGGCACCGCATCCCGCTGCCCTCTTCTCCGCAAGCGGAGCAGGGGGTGTAGAAAACCGCTCGCAGCGCCGATTTTCACCCCTCTCCGCCAACGGAGTGGGGTGGCTCGCGTCAGCGAGCCGGGGCGAGGCGGCGGAGGCCGAGCGGGCCGACGCCGCACGGTTCGGCTGCGGTGATGGCCGCCGGCCCGCGGTTTGACAACCGCGCGGGATTCGGATGGTGTCCTGGTCCTGTCGCCGGCCCGCGGCATCTCCGGGGCCGGCAGGTTCCAACCCTCGAACATCACGGAACTTCCTATGGCTCTGCTGAGGACCATTCTCTGCGTCGCCGCGTGCGCGGCGTGGGTCGCGCTGCATGCGCCGCCGGCGGCGGCGCAGAAGTACGGCGGCGTGCTGCAGGCGCTGCTGCCGGGCAATCCGCCCAGCCTCTCCGTCCACGAGATGACCAGCCAGTGGACCACCTCGCCGATGGCGCCGGTCTACAACAACCTGGTGCTCTACGATCAGCTCCAGGCGCGCGAAAGCCTGGAGACCGTGCTGCCCGATGCGGCGGAACGCTGGAGCTGGAGCGCGGACGGCACGGCGCTCACCTTCACGCTGCGGCCCGGCATCGCCTTTCACGATGGCAAGCCGCTGACCTCCCGCGATGTCAAGCACACGTTCGACCTGGCGCGGGGGCTCGGCCAGCCCAAGCTGCGCCTTTCGCCGCGCAAGGACTGGTACCGGAACGTCCGGGAGATCGTCACCAACGGCGACCACGAGGTGACCTTCAAGCTCGGCCACCCGCAGCCGTCGCTGCTGGCGATGCTGGCCACCGGCTACTCCGCCATCTACCCCGCGCACGTCCCCTCCGCCGATTGGCGGATCAAGGCCACGGGCAGCGGGCCCTTCATCCTCACCGACTACAAGGCCGATCAGCACCTGGTGCTGGTCAAGAACAAGGGCTACTGGGTGCGGGGTCGGCCCTACCTCGACGGCATCCGCTTCAACATCATCCGCGCGCAGATGAGCCAGATCGCCGCGTTCCAGGCGGGGCAACTGGCCCTCAACCCGCCGCTCGGCACGGGCCGCCCTTTCATGCTCGCGCTCAAGAAGGTGGCCCCCCACCTCCTGTTTCCGGAAACGCCGACCACGGTGTTCCCGGCGGTGTTCGCGAACCCCAAGGTCAAGCCCTGGGACGATCGTCGCCTGTGGCAGGTGCTGAACCTGGCGCTGGACCGGGAGGCCTTCATCAAGACGGTGTTCCAGCACGGCGCGGTGATGGGCGGGGCCAACCTCCCGGCGCCCTCCGGCGCCTGGGGGCTGCCCAAGGAGCGCCTGCTGACCATCCCCGGCTTCGCCCAGGACGCCAACCGGAAGGAGCAAGCGCGCAAGCTGATGGCCGCGCTGGGCTACGGGCCGGACCATCCGCTCACGACCAAGCTCGCCGTCCGCGACAGCTCGAAGTTCAACATCGATAGCGCCGTCTGGGTCGCGAGCGCCCTGAAGGACGTCTGGATCGAGGCCGAGCTGCGCCACATGGAGACAGCGGCGTTCGCCGCGGCGCTGGCCCGGCGCGACTTCACCCTGGGCATCCACTCGAGCGGCAGCGCCGCCGACGACCCGGACGTGGCCTTCTCGGAACACTTCAGCTGCGGCTCGCCGCGCAACTACTCCGACTACTGCGTCGAGGCCTCGGAGCAGCTCTACGCCAGACAGTCGGCGCTGACCGACCTGGGGGCGCGGCAGGCGCTCGTGCGCGACATCGACGAGCGGCTGATGCGCGACGTGGCGCGGGTGGTGCTGGGCTACGTGGTGGATTACAACGCCATGCAGCCCTACGTGAAGAATTACGTGGCGCACCAGACGGTCAACAGCTCCATGCGCATGCAGGACGTCTGGCTCGACAGGTAGCCCATGGGCGTGCGCCGGCCCGCCGAGGCCGGCGCGCCCCTCCCGTTCAAGGACATCGTGAGAGGTCATCATGAACCGAATCACCACCACGCTGCTCGCCGGGCTCGCCTTGGGGGCGGTGCTCTCACCCGCCCCGGCAGCGGCGCAGAAGTACGGCGGCGTGCTGAACGCCCTGATGCCCAGCACGCCGCCCAGCCTTTCCCTGCACGAGGAGGCGACGATCGCCACCAACTGGCCGATGATGCCGGCCTACAACAACGTGGTCATGGCGGATCCGTTCAAGCCGATCGAGTCGCTGGAGACGATCATTCCCGAACTCGCCCGAAGCTGGAGCTGGAACCCGAGCAACACGCAGGTCACGTTCAAGCTGCACCAGGGCGTGACGTGGCACGACGGCAGGCCGATGACGGCCAAGGACATCAAGACCACCTTCGACGTGGTGCGGGGCGCATCGGCCCAGCGGCCCAAGCTCAACCCGCGCAGGGTCTGGTACGGCAACGTCCAGGAGATCACGACCACGGGCGACCACGAGGTGACCTTCAAGCTCAAGCGCCCGCAGCGTTCGATTCTGGCCATGCTGGCCTCGGGTTACTCGGCCGTGTATCCGGCGCACATTCCGTTCCGGGAGCTGCGCACCCGGGCGATGGGCACCGGCCCGTTCGTGCTCAAGGATCACAAGACCGACCAGTACCTGCTCTATGCCAAGAACCCGAACTACTGGGTGCAGGGGCGGCCGTACCTGGACGGCATCAGGTACCACATCATCCTGGCCCGCCCGGCGCAGCTTTCCGCCGTGGCCACCAAGCAGGTGGATATCGATTCCCCCTCGCAGAGCACCAAGCCCTTCATGGAGCAGCTCAAACCGGTGGCGCCCGGCCTGGTGTTCACCCCGACCACCCGGCTCAACTTCACCAACGTGCACTTCAACCTGAAGCGCAAGCCCTGGGATAACCCGCGCCTGCGGCAGGCGGTGAGCCTGGCGCTCGACCGCAACGCGATGATCCGCACGGTGTTCCAGGGCGGCGCGCAGCGCGGCGGAGTCAACGGGCCCCCGCCCCACGGCAACTGGGGGCTGCCCGAGGAGGAGCTCAAGGACTTGCCGGGCTACGGCGACTTCGAGCAGAGCAGGCAGCAGGCGCGCCAGATCATGCGCGCGCTCGGCTACGGCGAGACCAACCGTCTCAAGTACGTGCTCAGCACGCGCACCTCGCCGGTGTACGTGGACCCGGCCACGTTCACGATCGCGGCGCTCAAGGACATCTACATGGATGGCGAGCTGAAGCAGTTCGAGTCGGGCCAATGGTACGGCGTGGTGGCCCGGCGCGACTACGCCGTCGCCGTCAACTCGACGGGCGTCTCGGCCGATGACCCGGACGTGAACTTCTACGAGAACTTCACCTGCAATTCCCAGCGCAACTACTCCGACTATTGCAACCCGGAGGTCGAGAAGCTGATCGAGGCCCAGTCGCAGGAGACGGATACCCCGAAACGCAAGAAGATGGTCTGGGAAGTGGACAAGCGGCTCGTCACCGACGGGGCGCGTATCGTCTACGCGTTCCGCATCAATTACAACGCCATGTGGCCCCACGTGAGGAACCTGATCCCCCACGCCAACCAGTACACCTACGGTCGCATGCAGGAGGTGTGGCTGGACCGGTAGCCCCCGCACTTCCTTCTCCGCTCCGCAGCATGCGCGCGCGGTCGGCTGCGGCCGCGCGCGAGGCTGCCCGCGCCCTGCCGCAGCGCTCCGCTCGTCGCGCCGAAGCTCCCCCGCATTGACACGGCCCTCGATTTTTCTCATGGTGGCGCGGGGAAGGTCGGGCGCGCGACTCCAACACAACCCAGCTCCTCACCCGATGCCCGGCGCGGAGGGAGCGGCCTGCGCAATCGTGGAGGAGACCGATGAGCTGCCATCGAATCGTCCTGATCCTCGCCGTGGCGCTGCTGGTGGGCGTGGGCGCCGGGCCCGCAACCGCCCAGAAGTACGGCGGCACGCTGAACGTGATGGCTCTCAACTCACCGCCGAGCCTTTCGCCGATGGAGGTGGACACCATCGCCACCGTCTGGCCCATGAGCCCCGTCTACAGCAACCTGGTGTACTACGACCCCCTCGAGCCCAAAGAATCCTTCGATGCGCTCATGCCGGAATTGGCGGAAAGCTGGAGCTGGGATGGCGCGGGCACCGCGCTCACGTTCAAGCTCCGCCAGGGCGTGAAGTTCCACGATGGCCAGCCGTTTACGGCCAGGGACGTGAAGCTCACCTTCGACGTGTCGCGCGGCGCCAACGTGACACAGCGGCTGAAGCTCAACCCGCGCAAGGCGTGGTGGAAGAACATCGAGGAGATCGTGGCCAATGGCGACCACGAGGTCACCTTCAGGGTCAAGCGCGTGCAGCCCTCGCTGCTGGCCATGCTGGCCTCCGGCTTTTCGACGGTCTATCCCGCCCACATTCCCTACGCCGCACTCCGTACCCGGGGCGTGGGCACGGGCCCGTTCGTGTTCAAGGAATACAAGGCGGATCGCCATTTCATCCACACCAGGAACCCCGACTACTTCGTCAAGGGGCGGCCGTACCTGGACGGCTTGAACTATCGGATCATCACCTCGCGCTCGACCCAGACGGCTGCCATTCTGGCCAGGGAAGTGGACCTGGATGCGCCCTCCGCGACCACCAAGCCGATCATGGAGCACCTCAAGAGCGCCAACGACCAGCTGATCTTCCGCCCCACCGCCCGCTACAACCTGACGGGCGTACGGTTCAACCCCCGGCGCAAGCCCTGGGACAATCCCCTGATGCGGCAGGCGGTGAGCCTGGCGTTGGACCGCGATGCCATGATCCAGGCCGTCTTCCAGGGCGGGGCCCAGCGCGGCGGCATCCTGTTGCCCCCGCCCGACGGCGTGTGGGGGCTGCCCGAGCAGGAGCTGCGGCAACTGCCCGGTTACGGCGACGCGGCGAAGAACCGCGAGCAGGCCCGCGAGAACCTGCGGGGGCTGGGATACGGCGAGCAGAACCGGCTCAAGGTGAAGATCTCCGTGCGCAACTCGCCCCAGTTCGTGGAGCCCGGCGTGTTCACCGCCGGCGCCATGAAGGCCGTATACATGGACGCCGAACTGGCGGTGATCGATCCGGCGCTCTGGGCCGGCATGTTGGCCCGGCGCGATTTCGAGGTGGCGGTGGGCTCGACGGGGGTCAGCATCGGCGATCCCGATGCCACGTTCTACGAGAACTTCTCCTGCGGCTCGATCCGCAACTACACCGACTACTGCAATCCGGAGGTCGACCGGATGATGGACGCGCAGTCGCAGCAGACCGATGGGGCCAGGCGCGCCGTGATGGCCCGCGAGGTGGACAAGCGGCTCCTGATCGATGGGGCGCAGATCGTCTACGGGTTCCGCATCAACTACAACGCCAGGTGGCCCGACGTGAAGAACTTCGTGCCCCATCCCAACCATTACAGCTACGGCCGCATGCAGGACGTCTGGCTGGACCGGTAGCCCTTCCTCGCCGCCTGGGCGCGGACGGAGCCGCTCAGCACTCCGGCCGCAGGCGGCGGCACTGGTGGGCGGCATTGGTAGGCGGCACTGTGCGCCCGCATCCCGCTCCAGCCACCCGCTCCACTTGCGCTCCGCGGCGGCCTCGCGGCGCGGGACATCGCGCCGTGCAGGACATCGCGCCGTGCAGGACATCGCGCGGCGCAGGACATCGCGCGGCGCAGGGCGGACGTCCCCGGCAGATTTGACACGGCCCCCGATTTTTCTCATGGTGGCGCGGGGAGGATCGGGGGGGGGTTGGACCGTACCACCACCCGAACTGCCACACCGCTGCCCGACGCCGCCGGCGCGGGCAGCGGATGCGCGAAGGAGAGAGATGACCCGCCGTACCGTCGCACCGATCCTGTCCGCCCTGCTGCTGGCAGGCGCCCTCGCCTCACCCGCTGCGGCCCAGAAATACGGCGGCACGCTCAAGGCCCTGGCGTCGGACAATCCGCCCAACTTCTCCATCCACGAGGCGTCCAGTTTCGTGACGACCTTCCCGATGGTTCCGATGTTCAACAACCTCGTGACCTACGATCCGCTCCAGGTGCGGGAAAGCTTCGCCACCATCATTCCCGACCTGGCCGAAAGCTGGCAGTGGGTCAACGGCAACAGGGAGCTGGTGCTGAAGCTGCGCCAGGGCGTGACCTTCCACGACGGCAGGCCCTTCACCAGCAGGGACGCCAAGCACACGTTCGATATCGTGCGCGGCAAGAGCCTCAAGCGGCTGCGCCTGAACCCGCGCAAGCTCTGGTACTTCAACATCGAGGAAATCGTCACCAACGGCGACCACGAGCTGGTGCTCAAGCTCAAGCGGCCACAGCCCTCCATCCTCGCCATGCTGGCCACGGGCTTCGGCGC
>JACQKK010000002.1 GCA_016204605.1 Candidatus Lambdaproteobacteria bacterium | reverse complement strand
CCACCCTCAAGGCGAAGCTGGACAAGGACTTCACCAAGTACGTGATCCTCGGCGCCTGCAACCCGCCGCTCGCCTTCCGGGCGTTGAGCGCCGTCCCGGAGGTGGGGCTGCTGCTGCCCTGCAACGTCACGGTGTACGAGGAGGCGGGCAGCGGCAACACCATCGTCTCCGCCATGGACCCCGAGGCCATGGTCGAGCTGACCGGCCGCAGGGAGCTGGCGCCGGTCGCCCAGGAGGCGCGCACCAAGCTCCTCGCGGCCCTCGAGGCGCTGCCCTAGGCCGGGGCGCTCGGGCTGGGGGGCGGCTCGGACCCCATCGTCCCCACCCTGCCCTGCGGGCACCCTCCCCACCAGGTGGGGACGGGGAATGGTGCTGGGCGAGGATCTGCGACGGACGGCCACCGCCTGCCCGCGCGAGGCGCGCGCCGGGGTGCGAGTGCACGCGCCCGGCTTGCGTGCGTCGAGCCGGCAAGGCCGGTTTGCGCCTTCGGCCGGCACCGGCTCTCGCTCGCCGCCCGGCGTCGCCCTCGGTCGTGTCCCGCCTGTCTTCTTCCCATCGCCACCAGGGTCGGCAGAGACGCCAAGCTCCCCTGCCGCCGCCCGCGTGCGGACGGAAAGGGGCGGGGGCAGCCCCTTGCCGGGCGCGGGGCGTGCATGGGATGCTCGTCCCCTTGCATTCGATGCCGGGGATCATCCTGGGAGCCGCCGATGGCCACGAATTACCTCATCAACGAGCTGGAGCGCCAGGAATCCTGGCGCCTGTTCCGCATCATCGGGGAATTCGTGGAGGGCTTCGATGTCCTGCCGAAGTATCTGCCGGCGGTGAGCATCTACGGCTCGGCGCGGGTGGGCGAGAACCACCCCTACTATGCGATCGGGCGCGCGCTGGGTCGCAAGCTGGCCGAGCGCGGCTACTGCGTGTTCACGGGCGGCGGGCCCGGCGCCATGGAGGCGGCCAGCCGCGGCGCGTTCGAGGCGGGCGGGCGCACGGTGGGGCTGAACATCCAGTTGCCCCGCGAGCAGCAGACCAATCCCTACCTGACCCACAATCTGGGATTCCGCTACTTCTTCGTGCGCAAGGTGATGCTGGTCAAGTACTCGAGCGCGTTCTTCCTGCTGCCCGGCGGCTTCGGCACGCTCGACGAGATGTTCGAGACCCTGACCCTCGTGCAGACGCAGAAGATCCGGCCCTTCCCCATCGTGATGATGGGCTCCGGCTACTGGAGCGGCCTGATCGACTGGATCCGCCAGCACCTGGTGGCGGAAGGGCTGATCGCCGCGGCGGATCTCGACCTGTTCCGGGTGATGGACGACGTCGATGCGGCCGTGCAGCTCGTGCAGGACCTCCAGCCGGAGCGCAACTCCTCGCCGCCCTGAGCACCCCGTGTTAGAATGGGTCGGAGCGCCGGCCGGAGAGGCGCCCGGCCGGAGGCGCACTCCCGGATCGACCCGGACGCGAGAGCAACCGCATGACCCGCAAGTTCTGGTTCTACGAGAGGGGCGAGGGCGACCCCGATCCCCGTCCGCTGACCCTGCGCTCGGTGATGACCCAGGTCACCTACACGCTGGCGCCTGGGGACCTGGTGATGGATGCCATGCACCTGATGCAGGACAAGGAGATCCGCCACGTCCCCATCGTCACCGGCGAGGAGCGGACGCTGGTGGGGCTGGTCACCGAGACCGACGTGCTGCGCCACGTGTTGCACGGCAAGGGGATGACCCGCGACGAGGAGTACCACGCCACGCTCGATATGCTGCTCCCCCTCAGCGAGATCATGGCGAAGGTGCTGCACACCCTGCCGCCGGAGGCTTCGGTGGAGCAGGCCGTGGCGCTGTTCCTCGAGCACCGGGTGCACTCCGTGCCCGTCGTGGACGGGCAGAACCGGCTGCAGGGGATCGTCACCAGCACGAACCTGCTCGAGCTGCTGCGGCACATGGTCAGCGGCTGAGCGGCCTGAGCGGGGCCGCCTCAGCTCCGGGCAGGTCCAGCCCCCGCCCGGGCGGGTGGCGGGCGTGCCCCCCTCCCCGGCCCGGCAGTTGCCGGCTGCGCCGATTGCCTATGGAAGCGTCCGCGCCTCTTGCCAGCACGCCAGCGCCCGCCGAGGCCGCGGCGCAGCCGATGATCCTGCTCGAGCGGTTGGACAAGCGCCTGGGCGGCCGCCTGATCCTCGATGCGCTGGAGCTGATGGTGCCCAAGGGCCGGATCACGGTCGTGATGGGCGGCTCCGGCCACGGCAAGTCCACCATCCTCAAGCTGATCATGGGGTTCATCACCCCCGATGCGGGACGGATCGTCATCGATGGCGTGGACGTGAGCACGCTGAACGAGCTCCAGCGGCTCGAACTGCAGAAGGCGATCGGGATGTCCTTCCAATACTCAGCACTGTTCGATTCCATGTCGGTCTACGAGAACGTCGCGTTTCCGCTGCGGGAGCATACCAAGCTCAAGGAGCCCGCCATCCGCGAGCGGGTGGCGGAGATGCTGGCGCGGGTGGGGCTGCCGGGCACCGAAGCGAAGATGCCCGCCGATCTCTCCGGCGGGATGAAGAAGCGGGTGGGGGTGGCCCGGGCCATCATGCTTCAGCCCAAGATCATGCTGTTCGACGAGCCCGAGTCGGGGCTGGACCCCGTCACCACCACCGCCATCGGCGAGCTGATCATGGAATTGCGGGATCAGTTCAGGATCACCTGTCTGGTGATCTCCCACAACCTGGCCAACTCGATGACGATCGCGGACAAGGTGTGCATGCTCTACAAGGGCAGGATCATCGCCGAGGGCACCCCCCGTTCGCTGCAGGAGAACCCCAACCCGATCCTCCAGCAGTTCCTCCACGGCCGCTCCCAAGGGCCGTACTGAGGGCGCCACGGGCGCCGGGCGGCCATGGACCTCTCGACAGCGACGAGCCTGTTCCCCTTCCTCGAAGGGAGCCTGGCCGATGCCGTCGGCCGGCAGGGCATGGAGCGGCGCTATCGGCGCGGCACGGTGCTCTACGACAGCGGCGGGCCGTGCCCGTTCGTGCCGTTCCTGCTCGCGGGGGTGATCCGCGTGTACAAGCTCGGCGAATCGGGGCGGGAGGTGACGCTCTACCGGGTGCTGCCGGGCGAGACCTGCATCATGTCCACCTCGTGCACCCTGACCGAGCAGCGCTACCCGGCCATGGCCGAGGCCGAGGAGGACGTGCACCTGCTGGCGCTGCCCGGCCATGTCTTCCGCCAGTTGATGGAGCGCTTTCCCAAGCTCCAGGCGTTCGTGCTGCAGGGGCTGGCGGACCGGCTGGCCGAGGTGATGGCCGTGGTGGAGGAGCTGGTGTTCCGGCGGGTGGACCTGCGGCTCGTCGAGCGCCTGCTGCAGCGCACCGCGCCACCCGCGAAACCAGTGGTCGAGCTCACCCACGCCCAACTGGCCGTCGAGCTGGGGTCGGTGCGGGAGGTGATCAGCCGCATCCTCAAGGACCTCGAGCGCAACGGCCTCGTCCGCCTGGGACGCGGGCGGGTCGAGGTGGTCGCCCGGGAGCGGCTCCAGGCCCACCGCCGCTTCCTCGCCGAAGGCAACGGCGGCCCGGCCTGACCGGCGGCGGCGGGCATCGAACGCCGCTGCTCCGAGCTGGGCCGCCCTGTCAGGAGTCTGGCCGTTCCCCGACGGATGGCGCACCCCCGCCATGATGCCCCTGGGCGGTTCTCCCTCCCTCCTCGCGGGGGATGGCCGGGGTGGGGGCGCCGCATGAGGCGCGCTCACCCCAGGTTCTTCAGCGCCTCCATCAGGTTTTTGGCGATCTCCTCGAAGGCGAGCTTGCTCGGGGTGGCGGCCTTGGCGGTGGCCACGGGCACGCCGGCATCGCCGCCCTCGCGGATGGCGAGCTCGATCGGGATGCGGCCCAGGAACGGGATGCCGTGCTGGGTGGCGGCCTTCTTGGCGTTGCCCACGTCGAAGATCGGGGTCTCCTTGTTGCAGTGGGGGCAGATGAAGCTGCTCATGTTCTCGATCAGCCCCACCACCGGGATATCGACCTTCTGGAACATGGCCACGCCCTTGATGGCATCGAGCAGGGCCACGTCCTGGGGGGTGGAGACGATCACCGCCCCCGTGATCTCGCAGACCTGGGAAAGCGTGAGCTGGGTATCGCCCGTGCCGGGCGGCAGGTCGATCACCGCGAAGTCGCCCCCGGGCCAATCGGTGTCGCGCAGCAACTGCTCGATCACCTGATGGACGATCGGCCCGCGCCAGATGGTGGCGGTGGACTCATCGACCAGGTTGCCGATCGAGAGCACGTCCAGGCCGAACTTGCGGATCGGCACCAGGCGGTTGTCGTTCATCTGCGGCTTGGCGTTGCGGATGCCCATCATGATCGGCACGCTCGGGCCATAGATATCGGCGTCGAACAGCGCCACGCGGTGGCCCAGGTTGGCGAGCGAGACCGCCAGGTTCACCGCCACCGTGGATTTCCCCACGCCGCCCTTGCCGCTCGCCACCGCGATCACGGCCCCGTAGTTGTCCAGGTACACCTGGCGCTTCGGGCGCTGGGGCCCGCGAGGCTGGCCGGGCGCGGGCTGGGCCGGCGCGTGGGCGTGCCCGTGGCCGTGGCCGTCGCCGGGCGGATGGGCATGGGCCTGGCGCTCCGCCGGCCAGGTGCCCGGCTGGCCATCGGGCTGGGGATCTGCCATCTGCACCTTGACGGCCTGGATGCCCGGGATCTTGCCGAGGCGCGCCTCCACCTGCGCGCTCACCCGCCGGCGCAGCGTGGGATCGGCCGGCAGGCGCAGCGTGACGGTCGCGCGGTCGCCGTTGACCAGGCACTCGGTGACGGCCTCGGCTTCCAGCAGGTGCTTGCCGGTCTCGCCCACCATGATTTCGGTGAGCGCCTGTTCGAACTGTTCTTCGAGGGAGGGCATGATCGTTCCGTGAGCTGACGAGCGTCAAGGGGAGCCGCGGCTGCCGGATGCGGAGCGTGCCCGCACCGGTGGCAGGCGGCACGTCATATACGCCAGTCTATGGCGCAAATCGGGCGCCCGCAATCCGTGTGGTCGCAGACCGCCCGGGGATGACGGGAACCGCAATAGCGGTGACAGTGCTCAAGCAGAGGCGGGGGGAAGAGGCGGCCTCGCGTCGCGGGATGCGCGCGAGGCCAGCGGGGCTGCTGCCTAGCCGCCGATGTTGATGCGGGCGAAGTAGGCTGGGTCCAGGGTGCGGATCGTTTCCAGCTCGCGCTGCGAGGCGGCATCGTTGCCGTCCACCTTGTGGGCCACGGCCTTGGCGTGGTGGATATCGATCGCGTTCTTGCCTTCGAGCGCCTCCAGCTTGTCGAGCAGCGCGAGCGCGTCGCGGCCGGGCGCGACGCCGCCCTGGGCCAGGTGACGCAGGGCCGCCCGGTAATAGGCACCGCTGAGCAGGGTCTTCAGATCCGGGCTGCCGGAGCTGGGCCTGTAATCGGGCGAGGCCGCCTTGACCAGCTCCAACATCGTCACGGACGTGAACGGGTCCGCGTCGAGCGTGTACACGCCCGTGGCATACATGATTCTCAGGTTCTCATCGCTCGAGGCGCCGGGCTTGTCGCCGAGCTTGCGCACGTCGGCCATCAGCTTGGCGGCGCCATCGGTCTTGCCCACGGCGTGCAGCACCACGGCCATGTTGTTGGCCAGGCGTGCCGCGGAGCGGGTGGCCAGCGGGGCTTCGGTCGTGCCCTGCCTGCCAGCCAGGCCGGTCAGCAGCTCCAGCCCCTTGTCGAAACCGGCGGCATCGCCGGAGGCGGCCAGCACCACGCCCAGCAGGTAGCTGACCTTGCGCAGTTCCGGATCGACGCTGCGGATCGACTGGAGCAGCGGGATGGCCTCGTTCGCCTTGCCGGCCTGGAACAGGCTCGTGGCCAAGGCGTAGCGCGCCTCCTTCACCATGGGCGCCGTGTCCGGCATCCGATCGGCATAGGCCAAGCCTTTGCGGAAGGAATCGGCGGCGTGGCCGTACTCGTAGTTCCAGAGCTGGTCCACGCCCCTCAGGTAGTACAGGCTGAGCAGCCGTTCGCGGAGCAATTGGCTCGCCGTGTCCTTGCGCAACTGCACCTCGGTATCGCGAATCTCCCTCGACACGGTGTCCTGCGCGAACGTGGCGCCCAGGGGCAGCACGGCCGCGAGCAGGGCCACGATGCTGCCGGCGAATGCCCGATGTAACCGTTTCATGCGCGATCCCTCGAAAATGGCGCAGCGGGGGCCTCGCTGATCGAGGCACAGGTGGCGGATGCTCCTCAATACCATTCCGCCGCCCCCATTGCAAACCTGCCCCCGGCGAGTGCAGGCCCGCCGGCCGACTCCGGAGCGGTTCCGCCTTGGCGCGCGAGACGCGACGGCTACGGGCGGCGCGGTTCCCCCTCGCGCGCCGCCCGCTGCCCGCGGCCCAGGGGGTTCCGCGTGCAGAAGCGGGCGTAGTCGGCATCGACGTAGCGGTAGGGGAGGTGATCGTCCCGGCCAGGGGGAATGCCCAGGCGTGCGGTGCGCACGATGCGCGAGGGCCGCCGCCCGATATCGAGCAGGGCCAGCTTCCGCCCGTCGGGCAGCCGCCCGTCCCACTCCGGCACGCGCAGCCCCAGTGCCCGGCACAGCAGGGTCTGGCCCGCGCAGAGCCGCTGCGGGGGGCGCGCCTGGCCGGAGGGCAGGCGGTTGAGCGCCGTCATGCGGGCCAGCATCGCCGCCTCGTCCGGCGCATCCGGCAGCGGATAGCCCGATTTCACGAGCACGGCGTTGCCGGCGCCCCGGCAGCTCACGTTGAAGGAGTCGCCGCCGCGGGCGTAGTACATGTAGATGGTGCCCGGGGGCATGAAGAGCGCCCGGCGTTTCTCCGTATAGCCCAGCGAGGCATGGCTGCCCTTCTCCTCCAGGTAGTAGGCCTCGGCCTCGATGATGAGCGCCTGGAGCCAGAGTCTGTCCACGCGATGGGCCAGCACCTTGCCCAGCAGGTCGCGGGCCACCGCCTGCGCGTCCCGGTCGAAGAACGCCGGCCCGAGGGGGTTCCCCGGCGGCGGGGCAGCGCCCGCGGGCGCCCGGCGGCGGCCGGGCGCGGGACGTGCGGGGCGTTCGGATGGGGGTGTTCGGTTCACGGAGGGATGGGGCGCGGCCCCGGCCTCCAGCCCGTCAGGGGCCGGGGGGCGGTGCGGATCGGTCGGGCGCGTCGGCGGACCCCGCCACGCGGGGCCTGACCGGCACGCCTCAGCTCGGCACCCCCAGGCGCGGCAGCAGCCAGACCTGGAGCACCACATACGCGGTCAACACGCCCAGCCCGATCAGGGCATCGCTCATGTCGCGTTCCGTGACGTCGGCGCGCCCGGCGGCGGGCCGGTCGCACCGTTCAAATGGCTCAGTTGGCCCGGGCCGCCAGGGCCTTGTTGAGCATGGCCTCGTATTCCCCGTGCGCCAGGGCGCCCATGCGGGTTTCCACCACCTTCTCCCCATCGAACACCATCACGGTGGGGATGGCCTGGATGTGGAACTCGCCCGCAGCCTGCGGAAACCGGTCCAGATCGAGCTTGGCCACCTTGGCGCGACCGGCGAACTCCGCGGCCAGCTCCTCGATGGTCGGGGCCACGGCGCGGCAGGGTGCGCACCAGGGCGCCCAGAAATCCACCAGCACGGGCATGCCCGCCTGGAACACTTCCCGGTCGAAGGTCTCGTCGGTGAGCTCGACCGGCTTGAAGCTGGGTGTCATGGCCAATCCCTCCCCTGATCGGATGGCGCCCGAGGGGGCCGGCGTCAGCCGGCCCGTGCCGTCAACGCCTGGTCGAGCATCTGGCGATACTGGGACGCGGGCAACGCGCCCACCTGCGCCGCGACAACGTTCCGGCCGTCGAACACGATCACGGTCGGAATGGACTGGACGCGCAGCGCACCGGCAACGCCCTGCTGCTCGTCCACGTTGACCTTGGCCACCTTGGCGCGCCCCTCGTACTCGGCGGCCAGCGCCTCGATGGTGGGTGCCACCGCACGGCACGGCCCGCACCAGGGTGCCCAGAAATCCACCAGCACGGGCACGCCGGCTTCGAGCACACTCTGCTCGAACGTGGCATCGGTCAATTCGATCACTTCGGACATGTCGGGTCTCCTGAAAACGGGTGCACGCGGCCACCGCGGCCGCCTGCCGCTACTGTCTCTGAAAGAATAGCACAGGTGCGGGGTTGCGAGTGTGACCCGTGTCACACACCGCCGGACCGGGCGAGACGGGTGCGTTGCCGTGCCTCCCGCGGACCCATCGACCCAGCCACCCGCGCACGCTGTGCGCGCCGAAGCGGCGTCCGGATCGCCCGCGGGCCACGCCGCGGAAATCGGTCGTGCTGGACATCGCCCGGCCCAGGCGGTATGGTTGTTTCCCGCCTTCTCACCCGGGTGCCCGCCCCGGGGCGCCCGACGCTGTGGCTCGCTGGCAGAGGAGTGCGCCATGGATCTGCTCTCGATCGCTCACGTCCCGGCGGTTCAAGTCACACCAGAAAACACGGTGCTGGAAGCCGTGGAGCTGTCGCTGCCGGCCCGGGTCGGGGCGGTGGCCGTGATCGAAGGCGGCCGCCTCGTCGGGATCTTCACCGAGCGCGACGTGATGCTCAAGGTCGTGCACCAGCGCCTCGATCCGGCCACCACGCGCATCCGCGACGTGATGAGCACCCCGGTGACGACCGTGTCGCCGGACGTGCCCGCGGCCCAGGTGCTCAAGACCATGCTGGACCGGCACATCCGCCACATGCCGGTTTCCGAGGATGGCAAGCACGTGCTGGGCATGCTCTCGATCCGCAACGTGCTCCAGTACCTGGTGCAGGATCTCTCGTCCAGCCTGCACACCATGGAAGCCTACGTGGCGGCAGGCTGAGCGGCGGCGCAGCCGTGCGCGGCTCCGGCCGGATGACCGCGTTCCCGACCTCCCATCGGCAGGGCGCCGTTGAGGGGGGAGTCGGGGCGCCCACTCGCACCGCCTCAGCCGGTCCGCCCCGGCGCTGCGCGACCCCGGTTCCAGCCGAGCAGCAGCGCCGCGGCGCCCGCGGCCAGGGCCGCGCCCGCGCCAAGGGCCGGGCGCGCCCCGAACCGGTCCCAGAGCCAGCCGGTCAACAGCCCGGCCGGCAGCGCGGAAAAGCCCACCACGAAGTTGTAGAGCCCGAACGCGCGGCCGTGGACGTTCGCCGGCACCTGCTCCTTGACGAGCGCCTTTTCGGTGGGCTCGGTCAGGCCGTAATAGACGCCGTACAGCAGGAACAGCGCCCACACCTGCCACGGCGCCTGCGCGATCCCCAGCAGCACATACACGAGCGCGTAGACCGACCAGCCGGCCACGATCAGCACGGCCCGCGGATAGCGATCGGCGAGCGCCCCGCCGAGGAAGGAGCACACCATCTTCGAGACGTGCAGGCCGGTCCACAGCAGCGGGATGGCGGCCGTGGCCAAGCCCAGCTCGCGCGCACGCAGCAGCAGGAACGCGTCGGAGGAGTTGCCCAGGCTGAACAGCGCCAGGATGCCCAGGTAGCCGTAGAACCCCCCCGTCAGCCGCTCGCCTGAATCCGTCGTGGCGGGCTCCGTCGGCCCGGCGCCCCCGGCAGCTACCGCCGCGGGCCGGGGCGGCTCGCGCACCAGCGCGATCGCCAGCATCGCCAGCGCGCCCGGGGCCGCCGTGAGCCAGAACACGGCGCGCAGCCCCAGCCCCCAGGCGAGCAGCCCGGTGGCGACGAGGGGGCCCAGCACGGCCCCGGCATGGTCCATGGCGCGATGGAAGCCGAACGCACGCCCGGCGCCGTGGTCGCCTACAGCGCCGGCGATCAGGGCGTCGCGGGGCGAGGTGCGGATGCCCTTGCCCACCCGGTCGGTCAGCCGGATCGTGAGCACGTGCCAGGGCGCCGCGGCCGCCGCCATGAACGGCCGCACGACGCTGGCGATGCCGTAGCCGAACAGCACCAGCCCCTTGCGCCGCCCGACGTGGTCCGAGATCACGCCGGAAACCAGCTTGAGCAGGCTCGCAACGGCATCGGCCGCGCCCTCGATCAGCCCCAGGTACGTCGGGCTCGCCCGCAGCGTTTCCGCCAGGAAGATCGGCAGCAGCGGGAACACCATCTCCGAGCCCACGTCGGTGAACAGGCTCGCGATTCCCAGCAACAGCACGGTGCGGGAGATGATCCGGCGCTCGGGCGGCATCGGGCTCCTTTCGTGGCGCCCGATCGGCAGGCGCGCGGGTGCGGACTTCAGCGGGGGACATGGGCGATGAACCCGGCGCTGCGCCGGGCAAACGCCTCCCGCACCCTGGCGTCTTCCTCGGCCAGCACCTCGGCGAAGCGCGCCTTGCGCCGCTCGAACTCCTGCCAGGAGCGGTCGCCCAGCTCCTGGCGCTCGCGGCGCAGGGCCACCTCGCGGGGGCCCTCCTCGGGCGGATGGAGCACCTGGTTCACGCTGCGCTCATGGCGCTGGCGGTACCAGGCTTCAGACCACGGGCGCGGCTCACCGCCGCCGCAGCCCACCAGCAGCAGGGCCAGCGCCGTGGCGGCGAGAATTGCGGCCGGCGTTGCCGGCAGCGCCGGGCGGCAGGCCATCGTGTCGCTGGAGGTGCGCATGGCTCACTCCCGGATCGAAGGCGCAGCGGGCCGGTGCCGTGACACGCCGTGCGGGTCAACACATCGTGCAGCGAATCTTGCCATAGATGCCGGCCGCGTAGCCATCCTGCCGGGCGTAGGTGATCAACACGCGCACGGCTTTCGAGACGTCGAACAGGTGGTGGGTCTCGACCATCCGGCGCAGGAACGCGACCTGGTCGGGGTACAGCTCGATCGTGACGGAATCCAACGGGCCCTTTCCGACAAGGCGCACCCGCGCCTGCGGGCGCTCGACGCCCGCAGCCATGCGGATGCGGATCGCGGCGTCCGTTGCCGGCGACGCCGCGGGCGACGCCGGTTGAAGGACAGCGCGGGGTCGACCCCTCCGGCCTACGGCTTATCCAGCCACAACTCCTGGAAGCGGTAGTTGCTGTACAGCACCTGGTGTGTGAGGAAATTCTTCACGTAGGGATAGTAAGCCGTGTAGCCGACCGCGTGCCTCAGCATGGGGCGGGCGCCATCCTCCTGCAACTGGAGGTCGATCTCGTGCACCAGCTTGAGGCGCTTGGCGGGATCCATTTCCGCCGACTGCTCCACGAACTTCTGCTCCAGCGCCCTGTTGCAATACCGGGAATAGTTCCGCGGCGAGTCGCAGGCATAGCCCTCGAAGAAGACCACGTCCGGCTCGTCGGCAGCCGCGCCCGTCAGGTTGGCGGCGAGCGTGTACTCCATCCGCGAACGCTGGCCGTTCCAGCGGCCCGATTCCACCTGTTCGAGGGTGGCGTCGATCCAGACGTGCTGAAGTTGCTCCACCACCCAGATCGCGACGTCAACGTAGGACGAGACGGCGCGCGTGGACACCGTGATCCTGAGCGGATTGCCCGGCCCGTAGCCCAGCTCGCGCATGATCGCCCGGGCCTTTTCGCGCTCCTGGGCCGGGTCGCCCATGCCGGGCACCTGACGCAGGTCTTCGGCGGAGAGTCCCCACACGCCGAGAGGCTGGGGCAGCATGGCCCCGCCGGCCACCCCCAGCCCCTTGAAGGCCCCCTTGATCAGCGCCTGCCGGTCCAGCGCCAGCGCCGCCACGCGCCGCAGCCGCACGTCGTTGAACGGGGGCTTGCTCGTATTCATGAGCAGGTTGGACGAGACGTTCGAGCTGTTCTTGTCCATCACCAGGGTCGGTACGGCCGCACTCAACTGCTGATGGATGGCGTCGGTGATGTCATAGGGGAACGACAGATCGGCCTGGTTCGCCTGCAGTGCCGCGGTGCGGCTCCCCCGGTTGCGGATGATGACGTACCGGACGCCGTCCAGATAGGGGCGGTTCTTGAACCAGTAGTCCGGATTGCGCTCGAGGTCGATGGACTTTTCCGGGTCCAGCCGCTTCAGCTTGAACGGGCCCGTGCCCATGGCGCCCGTGCGCAGATCGGCCAGCGGCACGTGGGCCGGGTAGACCACGGAATGGCCCGCCGCCAGCAGCGCCAGCAGGGCCGGCTGCGGGTGTTTCAGCTTGAAGGTCACCTCGTGGTCGCCGTTGGTGATGATCTCCTGCACGTTGGCATACCAGCCGCGCCGCGGGTTCAGTTTCAGCCTCGTCTTGCTGGCGCCGCGCACCAGGTCGAACGTGTACTTGACGTCGGCGGCGGTGAACGGCTTGCCGTCGTGCCACTTGACGCCCTCGCGCAGCTTGAAGGTGACGGCCTTGCCCCCCTCGCCCCAGCTCCAACTGCTGCCCAGCTCCGGCAGGATCGTCTCGATGCTTTCCTTGGCCTTGAGCGGGTCGTAGAGCGCGAGGTTGTTGTACATGGGCATGTAGATGAACACCGCGGAGATGCTGGTGTTCTCGTGGGCCGATAGCGATTGCGGCTGCTCCTGGTGCAGCGCCACCAGGGTGCCGCCGAATTTCTGCGCCGCGGCCCCGGAGGCCCAGAGCTGCAGCCACAGCAGAGCCGTGACCATCGCGACTGTATTTTTCGCTCGGATCATGTTCCCCCCTCTATATTCCGATGCATTCTCCCATGTGGGGCGGGCGCCCGGGCCGGCCCGGGTCGAGCGCACGGCCGTCCTCGCGCGCCACCCCCCCGAGCCGTACGTTACCACGATCGCGTCCGCCACCAAAGTGCGTATTCCCCGCTCGGGCCGGGCACTGGCCTCCCCGATGCATGAGGCACCGGGGGATGGGCGCCGGTGGCAGCGGAAGATCTGTTCGCCTACGTGTACGCCCTGCTGGCCACGCCAGCCTATGTGGAACGGTTCAGCGAGGAGTTGACCATACCCGGCCCGCGTATTCCGCTCACGCGGGACGCGGCGCAGTTCCAGGTGGGCGTGGCCCTCGGCCGCAGGCTGGTGTGGCTGCACACCTATGGGGAGCGCTGGGTACCCAACGGAGCGCGCGCAGGCACGGTGCCGCGTGGGACGGCGCGATGCACGGTGGCCGTGGCCGAGCAGCCGCAGCAGCATCCCGAGACGTTCGAGTACGAGGAGGCTGCGCAGACGCTGCACGTGGGTCAGGGCGAGTTCGCGCCCGTCCCCCCGGACGTGTGGGGGTTCAGTGTCTCCGGGCTTGAGGTGGTGCACTCGTGGCTCGCCTACCGCATGAAAAGCGGCGCGGGCAGGAAATCGTCCCCCCTGGACAAGATTCGCCCGGAACGGTGGAGCGCCCAGCTTACCGAAGAGCTGCTGCACCTGCTGTGGGTGCTGGAGGCCACCCTCGCCATGTTCCCTCCGCTGACGGAGCACTTGCGCGCGGTGGTGGAGGGGCCGCTGTTCGCCGCTGCCGACCTGCCCGCGCCGACAGTCGCCGAGCGAAAGCCGCCAGCCCCCGAAGCGCCCAAAAGCGGTCAGGTGCACATGGCGCTCGACGAGGAGGAATGAACGCATCCGTGCACCGATCGCGGCTGGTGCCGGCCCGCTCCGGAGAAACGGCGCCGACGCCGAGTGCTGCCGCCACCACCGCGGTGACATCCGGCTGGCGATCCTCGATATGGTGATGCCCAAACGCACCGGCCGGGAGGTCTTCGAGTCCCTGCGGGCGATGGAGCCGGCGCTGCCCGTCCTGTTCAGCACCGGGTACGCGGGCACCTTCGAGGAGGAGACGATCGCCCGGTCGGTGGGCATCGCCCTGCTGCGCAAACCCTACTCGACCGCCGAGCTGCTCGCCGCCGTCCGCAGGACGCTCCGTCCCGCCTGATCCCATTGCGTGACCTGCGCCGGAGCAGTCCCATCGGCGTGCGCGGCACCTGTGACATGCCGGACCTTGGCATATACCCGACCGGGGTATAGTATTGAAGGGAGGGTGGACGACCGGGGCGCGCACGACCCCTTGCATCGCCGCAGGACGGGCGGCCCCGGCTCCACCGCACGAGGAGACTGGAGATGATGTACGGATATGGTGGCGGATGGGGCCTGGGAATGGGCCTCGGCTGGATCATTCCCCTGGTGCTGATCGCGCTGGTCGTCTGGGCGGTGATCGCCATCGCGCGGGCACGCTCCGGCAGCGCCGCCGGCGGTGGCGCAGCGGACCGCTCCCTGGCGATCCTCAAGGAACGCTTCGCCACGGGCGAGCTGGACCAGGAGACGTTCGACCGCATGCGCAAAGCGTTGGAGCGCTAGCGATGGCTTTTCTGGCAAGACTCTGGCGCGGCTTCGTGCGGCTGTTCGGGCTGGACACGTGCCCGGTGCCCCTGGCTCCGGCGCGGCCCGCGACGGACCGACAGCAGGCCACCCGCGAGCGGCTGGAGCGCACGCTGCGGCGCCCCTGACGGCGCGCCCCGAGAGCACCTGGACGTGAACGGATCCCCGATCATGAAGACCGTAGCCGTGAGACCGCTGCAGCAGGCCTTACGGGCGCTCGCCCTGGCCGCGGCGCTGTCCGTGCTGTCGTGGCCGTGGTGCCATGGCGGCGCAAGCCTCGCTCACGCCCACGGCGCCGCCGCACCCAGAGCCACGGCGTTGGCCCAGGCCGCCGGGGTCGCGAACGGCGCCCCCGGCGCGGGGTCGGCCGCCCTCGGCTGCTGCGAGGGCGTCCAGAGCCTTTTGCAGGCTGATATAGGCCCGGGCCAGCCTGCGAAGCAATTCCCCGGTCCGCAGCGGACGCAGGCGCTGCCCGCGCCGGCGCCGCCCGCCAGGTTGCGCGCCACCGTTCCCCTTGCCGGCCTGGCCCCCCATCGGGCCAGCCTCTACCGGCAGGCCGTGCTGATCCGTATTTAGCTTCCCGCCCCGCCTCGTTCCGCGTGCCGACGTGCACGCCCGGCGAACCGGCCGGCGGCTCGTCGGGCTCCTGCTCCGGCTCTGGAAGCGCGCCGGAGCAAGCGCCGCGACGCAGCCGCCCGCAGGGGCTGCCGGGGGCTTGGCGCGCGCCGACGTTCCAGCCCGCATCACGGCCGGTCGACGACAGTCCCTGCCGGCCCCGATAACCGCAGGAAACGCGATGCTGACCTCGTGGAAGTTCTGGAGCGTGATGGCCTTCATCACCGGCCTGGTGGGGCTGCTGGCGTTCGGCTTCACCCGCGACCCGAAGGTGGTCGAGTCGCCGCTGGTGGGCAAGGCCGCGCCCCCGTTCGCGGTGACGGAAATGAACACCGGCGCGCCGCTCAGCCTGGAGGCGCTGCGGGGCACGCCGTTCATGATCAACTTCTGGGCCTCGTGGTGCCAGGCGTGCCGCGAAGAGGCGCCCTACCTCAAGGCGGCCTACGACCGCTACGAGAAGGCGGGCCGCAAATTCCGGGTGATCGGCATCGCCATCCAGGACACGCTCGAGGACGCGCGCCGCTTCGCCCGCCTCCACCAGAAGGAATTCTACCTCGCGCTGGACAACAAGCAGGGCGACGTCTCCCTCAACTGGGGGCTGTACGGCGTGCCCGAGACTTTCTTCGTCGACGCGCGGGGGATCATCACCCACAAGCACATCGGCGCCCTGACCTGGCCCGTGGTCGAGAGCGAGATCGAGCGCCTGCTGGCGGCACCCGCCGGCGGCCCGGCCCCGCAGCCCCCTGCGGCCCGCTGAGCCCAACGCAGCATCTGACAGGAGAACGACCGTGACCCACAAGAACAACGAACCGGGCAAGGGCAGGCGCCGCTCCGGGCGCTCCCGACGCCGGCTGCATGCGCTGTATCTCGCTGTAATCGGCGTGCTGGCCATCGCCGGGGTGGCGGTGTTCGCCTTCGGCGACCGCGGCACCGGGGCTTCGGCGCAGCAAGTGGCCGCGGCCACGGGCACGCTCGCCACCACCGAGACCTTCTTCGATTTCGGGCGCATCTCGATGAAGAACGGCAAGGTGCGCCACCGCTACGCCCTGCGCAACGACAGCGGAGTGCCGGCGCTGGTGAAGCAGCTCTACACCTCGTGCATGTGTACCGAAACCTCCCTGCTCGTCGGCGGCGAGAGCCTGGGGCCCTATGGCATGCAGGGCATGGGCTACACGCCGCGGATCGACCGCGTCATCCCCGCCGGAACCGAGCTGGCGGTCGAGGCCGTGTTCGATCCGAACGCCCACGGGCCCGCCGGGGTGGGGCGCAACGACCGCGCCGTCTCGGTGGTGATGGGCGACAAGCGCGTGATCGAGCTCCAGTTCACCGCTTACGTGACCCCGTGACGAGGAGCCCACGATGATTGCCGCACCGCGCCGCTGGCGCAAGCCCGCGCTGTTGGCCTTCGCCACGCTGGCCCTCGCCGGCGCGGCGCTCACGCTGCAGTACGGCCCCGAAACCGCGGGCTGGCTCTGGGGCTTGAGCAACGAAGGCACCTGGCTGCTGCCGCTGATCTCCGTGGCGGCACTGATCGACAGCGTGAACCCCTGCGCCTTCTCGATCCTGCTGGTGACGATCGCCTTCCTGTTCGCGCTCGGCCGGTTGCGCTCGAACGTGCTCGCCATCGGCGGGCTGTTCGTGGCCGGCGTGTTCGCCGTGTACCTTCTGATCGGGGTCGGGCTGCTGCAGGTGCTGCACCTGTTCGAGACGCCCCACTTCATGGCTCGGCTGGGCGCCGCGCTGCTGATGGGGGGCGGTGCCCTCGCCATCACGGGCGAGCTGGTACCGGGCTTCCCGATCCGGCTGGCCGTGCCCCAGGCCGCGCACCGGCAGATCGCCACCCTGATCGACCGCGCGTCGCTCTCGGTGGCCTTCCCGCTGGGAGGGCTGGTGGGCCTCTGCGAGTTCCCCTGCACCGGCGGGCCCTATCTGATGGCCGTGGGGCTGCTGCACGATCAGGCCACCCGATGGAGCGGGGCAGGCTACCTGCTGCTCTACAACGCCATCTTCGTGCTGCCGCTGGTGCTGATCCTGTTCCTCGCCGCCGACAAGGCGCTGGTGACCCAGGCCCAGGCCTGGCACCAGCACCACCGCCGCCGCCTGCGCCTGTGGGGCGGCGCGGCGATGGTCACGCTCGGCGCGCTGATCTTCGCCCTGTGACCCCGACCGGAGCCGACCATGCTGCTCGCGCTGACGCTGGCCTCGATGCTCGTGCTGACCGCCCTGGCCTGGTTCCTGCGGAGGGCCGCCCTGCCACGCCTGTGCCCGCTCTGCGCGGGCGTGGCAGGGACGTGGATCGGCCTGCTCGTCGCCCACGCGGCCGGGGCGGCGGTGGACTTGCGCCTGCCGGCGATCCTGCTGGGCGGCTCGGTGGTGGGGCTGGCCGGCCTGGGAGAGCGCGCCCTGGCCGCGCGCCCACCGCTCGCCGTGCTGGCCTGGAAGACCGCGTTCGTGGCGACCGGCTTCGCAACCGCCTATGCGCTGCTGATACCGCTCTGGGCGAGCTTCGCTTTCGGTATGGCGCTGCTGGCCGCGCTGCTGACTGTCCCCTGGCTCCTGGCGCGGCGGGCGACGTCCGAGCCGCCCTCGGATACGCAGGCGAGCCTGCTCGTGCAACTGAAAAATTGCTGCTGACCCCCTACCGGAGCCGACCATGGCCCACGAACCTGCCCTCCCGACCCCGCGCTGGTACCGCACGCCCGGCGGCCTGCTCCTGCTGGGCGTGATCGCGATCGCGGGCGCGGCCTTGCTGATCCAGTTCTGGACGAGCGCGCTGGCCGCGCTGCCCTGGCTGCTGGTGCTGGCCTGCCCGCTGCTGCACGTGTTTATGCACCGCGGCCATGGCGGCCATGGGGGCCACGGCCACGGCAACCCTGCTCCCGGCCCGGGCCGGGACGACGCCGGCACGCCGAAGCCCGGGGCGTGAGCCGGGCAGAGACCGTCGCCACCGGGGCTGGTCGCGTGGGATGCCGGCACCGTCTCCGGCGCAAAGATTGCGGAGTGAGCACATGGCCGTCATCGAATTCGCGAAGATCCGGGCCATCGGGCGCGACTGTCCGCACCCGAACTGCGGGGTGGTGTTCGAGATCTCCCGCGACCAGCTCGCCACCCTCGATCCCGCGCGCCAGTCCCGCTGCCGAGCATGCGGGCACATCATCCGCTGGGCGGAGATCCAGCGCATCAAGGAAATCCTGGAGCGCGTGCAGGAGCTGCGGAACTCCGCCATGCGCTACCGCTTCATCACCGAGGAACCATGAGGGCAGACCCGATACCCCACGCTTGCGCGCATCCCGAGCACCAACACCCACCGCAAGGAGCAACGATGCACGTCACCCATCCGCAGGGCGCCGATCACTGCGCGGCACCCGCCATCACCGAAACCCTGCATTCCGCCCCGACGCCCCACGCGGCCGCCCTGCCCAAGGGCTGGGGCTGGGGCATGGCAGCGGCGCTGGCACTGGCGCTGCTCTATGGCGCCACGCTCTCGCTGCTGAACGGCCCGGTATACATGTGGCAGACCTTCCTGGCGCTCTGGTACTGGATGGTGCCGCTGGTGGCCGGCTTCGGGCTGCAGGTGGGGCTGTTCGGCTACAGCCGTGCACTGGCCCGCGCCGGCGTCTCGCCGCACGCGAGCGGGGTCGCGGCGTCGGGCGGCACCAGCGCCCTGGCCATGGTGGCCTGCTGCGCCCACCACCTCGCCGACGTGCTGCCGCTGGTGGGGCTCGCCGGCGCCGCGCTGTTCCTCAGCAGCTACCAATCCCTGTTCCTGCTGGCCGGCGTGCTCTCCAACGGGGTGGGCATCGCCTTCCTGCTGGGCGAGATGCAGAAGCACCGCCTTTACGCGCAGGAGGGCCGGTTGCTCGCCCCGCTGCTGCGCTGGCCGGTGCGGCTCGCCGTGCCGTACCTGGCGGGGCTCGCGCTGCTCGTCATGGCCGTCGCCATCACCTGGGAGGTGTGGGCATGAAGCGCCGATCGACCGCACGGCCAGGGGCGCGGCTGCGCCGCCGCCTCGCCACCCTGGGGCTGGTCGCGCTGCTGGCGCTGCTCGGCGGCGCCTTCGCCGTCGCAAAGCCCGCCTGGAGCAAGTCCCTCGAGCGCAGCAACAAGGGCGAGGTCGAATTCGTGCTGACCCCGCGCGACGCAGCGGGCGGCCGCTTCCGGGTGGACATCGTCGTCACCACCCACAGCGGCGACCTGGCGAGCCTCGACCTCCGCACCGCCACGGAGCTGCGCACGGACGGCAAGACCTTGCGGCCCGTCGAGGCTCCCGGCCTGAGTGGCCACCACACGCGCGGCCGGCTCGAGTTCGCGCTGGAGCGCGTGCCCGAGCGCTTCGAGATCGTCATCCGCAACGTGCGCGCGATGGGCGACGTAACGTTCCGCTGGCCGTGAACGGTACGTCACGCAGGAGGCCACATGGATCCCGTCGGTGCGCTGCAAGTCACCGCCTCAGGCGCGATGGGTCGCCTCGTCGATGCATTGCCGGTCGGCTACGCCTTCGGCGCGGGCATGATGTCGGCGGTGAACCCGTGCGGATTCACGCTGCTGCCCGCATACTTGGCACTGTTCCTGGGCGCGAAGGAACAGGGATTCCGCGAGCGCCCGCTGCCGACCCGATTGGCGGGTGCCCTGGGCGTTGCCGCGGTGGTCACCCTCGGTTTCACGCTGCTGTTCGGTGCGATCGGCGGCCTCGTGGCGGCCGGCGCGCGGTTCGTCATCTCCGCCATGCCCTGGATCGGCGCGGCCGTCGGCGCAGGCCTGCTGCTGCTGGGCGCCTGGATGCTCGCGGGCCGCCACATGGCCGCCGACACCCTGCTGCGCTGGGGCGCTCGCGTCAGCGCGGGGCAGGGCGGCGGCCTGCGGGGGTATTTCCTCTACGGCATCACGTTCGGGGCATGCTCGGTCAGTTGCACGCTGCCGGTGTTCCTGGTGGTCGTGGGCAGCGCGCTGGCCGCCGGCGGGTTCGCGGGGGTGATGGCCCAATTCGTGAGCTACGGCCTCGGCATGGGCGCGGTGGTTACGCTGCTCACCCTGGCCGTGGCGCTGCTCAAGGAGAGCGTGCTGCTGCGCGGGGTGCGCTGGATCGTGCCCCACCTGCACACGGCCACCGCGGTGTTCGTCTCGGCGGCCGGCCTCTACATCCTTTACTACTGGCTGGTCAAGGGCGACCTGTTGGTGTGAACGTTGGAGTCAGCCGTTGCATCCAACAGGCGACCGGCTTCGGCGGGGCGGGATCAGGCCGAGTGCGTGCTCGATCCGCTGCCGACGGCGCTGCCGGCAACGTCAGCTATCCATTCAGGAGAGCGCAATGAAATCCGTAACGCGCAACCTGCTCGCTCTGTCCGCGGTGCTTGGGCTGCTGTTCCCGTTCGTCGCCCTTGCCGATTCGGGCAAGGAGCACGGCAGCGGCACCGGAATGACCATGGAACCGTCCATGGGCCAGATGGAAGCTGCGCCGCCAAAGCAGCAGCAGCCCACGCTCAAGGCGGACCTGCCGAGCCTGCTGGCCGAGGTGGAGCGGCTGAGGAAGGAGGTGGCAGAACTGAATGCCATCAGGCCAACTTTCACCGGTTTCATGCCCGAATTCTCCGAGCGCTTTCACGTGATGCACTTTGCCGGAGATGCGGGCGACTGGGCCGTGGCGAACCATGAGGCGAAGGAGCTGGATCGGCTATTGGCTGTGGCTCAGGTCATCGATCCCCAAAAGGGAAAACTGATGCGGGCGTTCATGGGGGACATACTGAAAAAGCTCGACGACGCGATCGTGCACGGCGACAAGGCCGCATTCGGCAAGCAACTCGGCGAAATGGTGCAGCGCTGCAATGCCTGTCATGTCGCGGTGGGCAGTCCGTTCATCCGAGTCAGCGTGGATGTGCCGCCGGACCAGACCCCGCGGCACCCGCACATCCTCACCAAGCAGCGTGCGACGGAGCATCCTCACATGAACTGACGGCCTGGAGGCGATGTAGCCGGCCGCACGGCCGCGGTTCGCCCACTCGCTATCGGCCCTGCAAGCGGCGGACGTAATGCACCACACCCCAGATGGCCTCGTCGCCCATCGCCGCACCGAAGGCGGGCATGGCGCCGCGGCCGGCCTTGATCCGCGCCGCGATCTGTCCATCGCTCCAGCCCGCGACGGCGCCGCGCAGATTCGGCGGTCGCGGACTGAGCACGGCCGCCCCCGCGCCATCGCCGTGACCCACGGCGTTGGCGCAGGAAGGGGGAGGCGCGGCTGCGCCTTCTGCAAGGATGCGGGAATCTGATCTCATTGCCTCCCCCTTCGGGCAAGGCGGGAGCGTACCCGTCAATCCGCGGAGCCATGGTGATCCGCAGACCTGGTGAATGTATGGAGAAGAGACTGTTCCAGACGGCGCTGCTGCTGGCGCTGGTCGCCGCCGCGGCGGTTGGCGCCTATGGCATGGGGATGGGTGTGGGCAACCGGCGCCACGGCATGGGCGGCCGGGACATGATGATGGCTCCACCCCCGTCGGCAGGCGAGAATCCGCTGCCCGCCTCCGAGGCCGTCGTCGCACGGGGCAAGACGGTCTTCGACGCGAACTGCGCCATCTGCCACGGTGCACAGGGCCGGGGCGATGGCCCCGGCGCGGCCGCGCTCAATCCGCCTCCGCCGAGTCTGCTGGGGGCGGCTGCGGCGTGGAGCGACGGGCAGATCGCGGCCCAGATTCAGGTCGGCCGCGGCGCCATGCCCGCGTTCCGGGGCGCGCTCGACAGCACGGCGATCTGGAGCGTCGTGCACTACCTCCGGCGCCTGCAACGCCCCTGACGTGTCGCGGGCACCCCCATCGGTGAGGAACGGCGCGCGCGGAGCGCCGAAGAAGCCTTGTGCCCCGCCGAGGGAGTTGCTACGCCTTGCACGTGGCCATGGAAGTGCGTGTGGCCTGAAGAGTATCGCGTCGCGTGCTGGCATCCCCGCGCCGGCGGTCGCAGCCGCTGGCCCCGTGCCGGCTGCACTCGGCCACGAATGGGCGGGGGTGGGCGCGACCCGCATTGCGCGGGCGCCATCATCGTGGGGGAGGGCATGACCGCAGCGATGGAGACCCCGCGCCCGGGCATGCTGGCGGGGGTGCGGGTGGTCGATTTCAGCCGCGTGCTGGCCGGACCGCTCTGCACCATGATCCTGGCCGACCTGGGGGCCGAGGTCATCAAGGTGGAGGAGCCGGGCGCCGGCGACCAGACCCGCGCCATTCCCCCGTTAGTCAACGGGCTGAGCCACTATTTCCTGGCCGTCAACCGCAACAAGCGCAGCGTCGCGCTGGACCTCAAGCGCGCGGAGGGCGTCGCTATCGCCCTGCGCCTCGTGCGCCACGCGGACGTGGTGGTGGAGAACTTCCGCCCCGGGGTGATGGAGCGGCTCGGGCTCGGCTACGCGCGGCTGCAGGCGGAGCGGCCGGGGCTGATCGTGTGCTCCATCAGCGGGTTCGGGCAGGACGGCACGCTGAGCGGCAGGCCGTCGTTCGACCTGGTGACCCAGGCCCTGAGCGGCGTGATGAGCATCAACGGCGAGGCCCAGGGCCCCCCGACGAAGCTGGGTCTGCCCATGGGCGACCTCGCCGGCGGCCTGTGGGGGGCGATCGGCGTGCTCGGCGCGCTCCACCGGCACCAAACGCGGGGCGAGGGGGCGCACATCGACCTGAGCCTGCTCGACGGGCTGCTCGGGCTGCTCGGCTACCTGGGCGAGCTGTTTCTCGTCACCGGCGAGAGCCCGGGGCGGGTCGGGAGCGGACACCACAGCATCGTGCCTTACGGGCGCTTCCCCGTGCGGGACGGCCACATCATCCTGGCCCTGCACCAGGGTTCCTTCTGGCGCAAGTTCTGCCGGGCCGTGGGCCGGGACGATCTGGCCGAGAACCCGCGGTTTCGCACCACCGGGCAGCGGCGGGACCGGCGCGAGGAGCTGGAGGCCATCGTCACCGGCATCCTCGCCCGCAAGACGCTGGCGGAGTGGCAGCGCATCTTCGACGAGGCCGACATCCCCAACGCGCCCGTCCACGATATCGGCCAGGCGCTCACGCAACCCTATGTCCGGGAGCGCGGGCTGGTGGCTGAAACGCCCCACCCGCTGGGCGGCAGCGTGCCCCTGGTGCGGGGTCCCCTGCGCCTGCGGGGCGGCGGGGAGTTGCCGCCGCTGGGCCCGCCGCCGCTCTTGGGAGAGCACACCCGCGCCGTGCTGGCGACCCTCGCCGGCTGCGACGGGGCGACCATCGAGCGCCTCATCGCCGAGGGGGTGGCGGCCGAGGCCGACCGGCGTGGGCCCGGCACACGCGATCACGGAGAAGAGGCGCCATGACACAGGACGTGCGGGTCACCGAGGCGGAGCTCGACCGCCAGCGGCGGAAGCTCGGGCAGCGCATGACGATCGTCGAGCCGCCCTACCTGACCGAGGTCACCCGCGATGCCATCCGCCACTGGGCCTGGGCCACGGGTGACCGCAACCCGCTCTACCTCGACGAGGCCTACGCCGCGCGCGGTCCGCATGGCACGCTGATCGCTCCGCCGTGCATGCTCTACGCGTTCGACCGGCTCTCGATCGGCTACCGCGGCGGGCTGCCGGGCGTCCATGCCATGTTCGGGGGCTCGTGGTGGCGCTGGCGCCGGCCGGCGCGCCTCGGCGAGCGCATCCACACCGAGGTCACCTACAAGGACCTGGTCGAGCTGCCCAGCCGCTTTGCCCGGCGCATGTTCAAGCAGATTTCGCTGATCCGGTTTCGCACCGATCAGGGCGAGCAGATCGCCGAGTCCGACTCCTGGGGCATGCGCACCGAGCGCGTCGCCGCCCGCAAGACCGCCAAGTACGAGCGGCTCGAACGCAAGCCCGTCACTGCCGAGCAGCTCGCCGACGTCGCCGGGCGCTATGCGCGCGAGCGCTGCCGCGGTGCCGAGCCGCTCACCTGGGAGGAGGTCGAGGTGGGGAGCGCGATCCCGGAGATCGTGCGCGGCCCCTACACGGCGACCACGGCCATCGCCTTCGAGCAGGCCTGGGGCGGGCTGTTCATCTGGGCCCACGGCTACTGGTTCGAGTACCTCAGGGCACACCCGGCGGCGGGTCTGCCCAACGCCTACGGGGTGCCCGAGCCCCCCGAGGCCGTGCACTGGGATTCGGCGCTGGCGCGCAGCGTCGGCGTGCCGGAGGCGTACGACTACGGGCCGGAGCGGATCGCCTGGATGGCGACGCTGCTCACCAACTGGATCGGCGACCGCGGCTTCCTGGCGGAGCTGTACTGCGAGGTGCGCCGATTCAACCTGATCGGCGATATCACCACCTGCCGCGCCCAGGTGACGGCCAAGGAGCCGGGGAGCGACGGAACGGGACGGGTGCGGCTGGACGTGCAGGCGCTCGATCAGCGGGGCGAAACCACCCTCAAGGGCTGGGCGGTCGTCGAGCTGCCCCGGCGCTGACGCCGATCGTTCCGGCGTCCCCGCCCCAGCCCCTCCCCACCATGTGGGGAGGGGTGCCCGACAGGGCGGGGTGGGGACGCGCGCTGCCGCAGAGCCACGAACCGGCAGGCCCCCCGGACACGGGCCGCCTTCGGACAGGAGCAACGGTGGACAGCACATCGGTACGGCTGGAGGTGATGAGCCCGCGGGGCGAGCCCCCCGCCCTCGCCCCCATCACGCCCGTGGTGCCCGTGCGGGCGTGGCGCGGCAAGCGCCTCGGCATCCTCAACAACACGCGGGCCGGGGGCGTGGCGTTGCTGCCGTTTCTGCTGGCGGGGCTGCGGCAGCGTCTCCCCGACGTGCCGATCCGCACCTGGGAGGTGCCCTTCCCCCTCGACGCGGAGGCCAAGGCGCCCCTGCTCGCCCGGATCGCCGCGGAGAGCGATGCGGTGATCGCCCTGACCGGCGAGGGCGGCAACCCCACGGCCAAGACCGCGCGCGACGTCGCCGGGATCGAGCGGCTGGGCCGGCCGGCGGTGTTCCTGGTCGTGCAGGGCTTCGCCGCCAGCGCCCGCAACAATGCGGCCGCCGCGGGACTGCCGCGCCTGAACGTGGTGGAGCTGGCCCACGCCGTCGTGCCGCCCCGGGCCGAGATCGAGCGGCTCAAGCTGGGCGAGTGGGCGGCCGAGGCGCTGCTGGCGGCGCTGCGCACGGGGGCTCCCGAGGCCGCGGCGAGCGCAACCGCCTCGGACGCGTTGCCGGTGTTCCAGGGCGCCGACTACTCCGAGGCGATGGAGCGCATGGAGCAGTTCTTCCTGCGCCACCGCTGGAGCGACGGCCTGCCCCTCGTGCCCCCGCGCCGGGACGCGGTGGAGCGCATGCTGGCCGGCACGGAGCTGCCGCCGGCGCACGTGGTGGGGCTGATCGAGCCCCTGGGCGCTGCGGCCACGGTGGAGCGGATCGCCGTCAATGCGGTGCTGGCGGGCTGCCGGCCCCACCACCTGCCGCTGCTGATCGCGGCCGTCGAGGCGCTGGCCGATCCGCGCTTCGACCTGCAGGGGGTGGCCTGCACGGCCGGCCCTGCCGCGCCCCTGCTGGTCGTGAGCGGCCCGGCCGCGATCGACGCGATGAACCTCAACACCGGCTTCGGCGCGATGGGGCCCGGCTGGCGGGCCAACGCCACCATCGGCCGCGCGCTGCGGCTGATCATGATCAACCTCGGCGGCTGCTGGCCCGGCGACACGGACCTGAAGTCCTTCGGATCGCCGTTCATGAACGTGCACGTGCTGGCGGAGCGCGAGGCCGCCTATCCGCCGCACTGGGAGCCCCTGCGCGTGGCCGAGGGCTTCGGCGCCCACGAGACCACCGTGAGCGTGCTGGCCGCCATGACCTGGCAGGTGGATATCGTGCAGCCGGAAAGCGCCACCACCGGCTCGCTGCGGGAGCTGATCGTCCGCCAGGCGCGCGCGAAGTACGACCGCCTGCCCGAGAACTGGGGCGCGGACAACCTGGTCATCCTCAGCCCATACGCCTTCGCCCCCCTGCGCCGCGACGGCATCTCGCGCCGCGCGTTTCAGGAACTGATCCACGGGGCGGCCTCGCTCCCGGCGCGGGAGTTCTTCACCCACAAGGCGGCCGGCCCCAACAGCGGGGGCATCCCGCTGCCGCAGGAGCTGCTGGAGCGGGCGCAGGGCGACCCCGCGGCCCCGGTGCCGCTGCTGCGCGCGCCGGAAAGCCTGAAGGTAGTGGCTGCCGGCGCCCCCGGCCCGGCCATCTTCGCGTATGTCTCCACCTGGGGCTGGGGACGCTCGTACTTCGTCACCAAGGCGGTCGCGCTGCCGCGGGCGTTCGAGCGCCTGCGCGAAGGGGAGCGGGAGTGGGAGACGCCGGCGGCGGGTGGTGGCGCGTGACCGCTCTGTGCCCCGTCACACTGGCTGGAGCATGGCCGCTATCCTATTTCGCAACCAAGTCACTTACCGTGCCGCGTGCCGTCTCGAAGGCCGCGCCCTTCGAGATGCGCTTCGCGCTCCTCAGGGACGCGGATCGTTTCACCCGACTTGATGCAGAGCGGTCTCACAGAAGCGCCACCTATACAGAACTTTACAGGAGCACAGCCCCGTGACGACGCCACCGGAACTGCATGCAGAGCACCTGAGCTTCCGCGACGAGGACGAGGTCACCGAGGCGTTCCACGCCCGGCGCTGGACGGACGGGCTCGCCTTCACCCTGCCCACCGAGGCGCGGGTGCAGGCCATGATCGCGGGCGCGGGGCGCCCGGCCGGCGACGTGATCGGCGCGGTGCCGCCGCGCTGGGCCGAGGCCACCGTGGAGAACGTCGCCATCAACGCGGTGATGGCGGGCTGCCGGCCCGAGTACATGCCGGTGCTGCTGGCCGCCCTCGAGGCGGCCTGCGACCCGGCCTTCGGGCTCTACAGCGTCCAGGCCACGACCCATCCCTGCAGCGTGCTGAGCGTCGTCACCGGGCCGGTCGTGCAGCAGGTCGGGCTGAACTTCAGCCACGGCGTGTTCGGCCCGGGCTTCCGCGCCAACGCGAGCATCGGCCGCGCCCTGCGGCTGGTGCTGATCAATGTGGGCGGCGGCGTGCCGGGTGCCGGCGACCAGTCGTGCCAGGGCTCGCCGGCCAAATTCAGCGCCTGCATCGCGGAGAACGAGGCGGCCACGCCCTGGGAGCCGTTCCGTCTGACGAGGGGGTTCGCGAGGGAGGACAGCACCGTGACGGTCTACTCGGGCGAAAGCCCGCACAACCTGCATGACCAGGTGATGTACTCCCCCCACGGTACGCTCACCGCCTTGGCGCGGCTGATGGCCACCAGCGCCCACAACAACTCGATGGGCGTCACCATGGGCGACCTGCTGGTGGTGCTCTGCCCGGAGCATGCCCACACCCTGGCCCGGGGCGGCTTCACGCGGCAGGACGTGCAGCAGTTCCTGTGGGAAAAGGCCCGCAGCCCGCTGCGCCTGCTGATGCGCAGCCACGAGCCGAACCGCTTCGGCAACTACCCGAAATGGGTCGATACCGCGAACCCGGACGAGCTCATTCCCATCACGGGTAGGGCCGAGGATATCCACGTGCTGGTCTCGGGCGGGCCGGGCCCCCACTCGTCCTTCGTCCCGACCTTCGGCTTCTACCGCTCGGTCACGCGGCGGATCGGGCCGCCGGCAGGCACGCGGTAGGCCCGGGGCGCCTCGATCGCGCCGGCTCCGACTCCCCGCCACCCGCGTCGCGCCATCATGGATCTCGTGCGCGACGCTCGCAAGAACAGCAGATTCCTCGCTGCGCTCGGAATGACAAGAAGAGTTGTCACCCCGAGCCCTTCGGCCGGCTCAGGACAGGCTCCGCGAGGGGTCTGCTGTTCGCATAGCCTGGTGAACCATCAATCCCGACCGGCGACACACCGTTGCGTTCACGCTTATCCCTGCGCGCGTCAGGGTCGTTCACTCGGCCGCATCCCAGTATGCGTCGACGCGGGCCTGGATGCGCGCCAGCGCCTCCTCGTTGCGGGTGGGCGAGAACAGGTGGTCGAAGCGCCCCTGCGCACGCAGATACTCCTCCACCGGCGGGCGCTCGCCTTTCGGCTTCGGCCTGCGGGTGTGGGTGACGCGCCCTCCGGCATACGCTTTCAGCGGCCAGATGCCTGTGGCCACCGCCAGCCGGCCCATCTGGACGGTGTCCTTGGGATCGTAGTGCCAGCCGGTCGGGCACTGGGCCAGGGCGATGAACAGCTTCGGCCCCGCGTGGCCGCGGGCCGTCTCGACCTTGCGGGCCAAGTCGACCGGATCGGCCGAGGTGATCGTGGCCACATAGGGCGGGTGGTGGGCCACCCAGATCGAGAACAGGTCCTTCTTCTCCCCCGCGAAGCCCACCGGGCCGTGGTCGGTGGCGGTGCGCGCCCCCGCGGGTGTGGCGGCCGAGGTCTGCTGCCCGGTGTTGCCGTACCCCTCGTTGTCGTAGCAGAGGTAGTAGAAGTCGAGCCCGCGGTCGATGGCGGCCGAGGTCGGCCCCAGTCCCATCCCGTAGGCCGCGCCATCGCCGGAGAGCACGACCACGTCCAGATTCTGCGCCGGCGGCAGTCTGCCCTTGGCGATCAGGATGTCGAGGGCATCGCGGATGCCCTGGGCGCCGGCCGGCGCCGAGGCCATCGCGGTGTAGATCCACGAGCCGCGGAAGGGCGTGAAGGGGTAGGTGGCCAGCAGCGTCAGGCACCCCGCGGCATTGACGAACACCGTGTTCTCCCCCAGCACGTCGTAGACCTGCTTGACGACCTCGAGCCCGCCGCAGCCGGGACACATCGGCGTGCCCGGCAGCAGCAGGTGCTGGGCCGGCAGGTCCTTGAGGGCCTTGAAGCGGGTTTCGCTCATGACATCCTCCCGCCGCAGTCTCGGCCGGCCACCCGGCGCCGCCGGCTCGCGGGCCCAGGCACCCCGGTCATTCGGCCATGGCGATGGCCTGGAGCGCCCGCGTCTGGCGCAGTTCCTCCTCGGTGTAGAGCAGCCGGGTGGGCGGGCAGCGGCCGGCCTCCGCGGCGGCTTTGGTCTCGCGCGCCATCTCGAAGAACTCCTCCACCGGGATGTCGCGGCCGCCCAGGCCGCCGACGTACCCCGCCACGACGGGTCTGGCGCCGGCACGCAGCAGGGCCGCGCCGATCTCGCTGCACAGCACCCCGCCCATGCCGGTGGAGAGGTTCTGGTCGATCACGGCAATCCCGCGCAGGCCGCCCAACGCCTCCACCAGCGCCTGGGCCGGGAACGGGCGCAGCAGGCGCGGCCGCACCAGCCCGATGCGCCAGCCCGCCTCGCGCAGCCGCAGCACGGCCTGCTTGGCCTTGGTGGCGAAGGCGCCCAGCATCACGAACGCGAACTCCGCATCGGCGGTGTGAAAGGTTTCGAGCGGCGCGTAGCTGCGCCCGAACAACCGGGCGAACTCCGCGGCAGCCTCCTCGAACACCCGGAGGGCGCCCAACGACGCCAGGTGGGCCTCGTAGCGGAAGTAGGAGTACTGCGCGCCGCCCAGCACCGCCACGCCCTGCGAGCGCGGGGCGCCCGCGCGGAAGTACAGCGTCTCGGGATCGAAGGGCGGCAGGAAGCGCCGCACCTGCTCCGGCTCCGGGAGCCGCACCGGCTCCCGGGTGAACGAGAGGTAGAAGCCGTCCATGTTGACCATCACCGGCAGGCGCACCCGGGCGTCCTCGGCCAGCCGGTAGGCCAGCAGCACGCCATCCAGCGCCTCCTGGCAGGTGGCGCAATGGAACTGGAGGAAGCCGCTGTCCCGCACGGCCAGCACGTCGTTGTGGTCCGGCTCCAGGGTGATGGGCGCGGCGAGCCCGCGCGAGACGTTCACCAGCACCAGCGGCACGCGCCAGCCGGCGACCGTGTACAGCATCTCCATGGCGTAGAGCAGCCCCTGGCTGGAGGTGGCCGTGAAGACGCGCACGCCGGTGGCCGCGGCGGCGCCGGCGGCCGTGAGCATCGAGTGCTCCGACTCCAGCATCACGATGCGCCCGGCCATGGCGCCGCGCTGCATCCACTCCGCGAGCAGCTCGATGATCTCCGTCTGCGGGGTGATGGGAAACGCGGGCACGTAATCCGCCTCGGCGAGCCGGGCGCCCCAGGCCGCCGCCGCGTTGCCCGTCAACAGCGTGCGCGTCATGGGGCGTCTCCCGCGGCTGCGGCCTCGCGCGCCTGCGACTCGACCACGGCGGCGATGGCGTGGGACGGGCAGTTGACGAGGCAGATCATGCAGCCCTTGCAGTGGTCGTAGTCGATCACCGGGTAGCCGCCCGCGTCCGCGGCGATGGCGTTGTCGGGGCAATACGTGCCGCACACCCACACGCAGCGGCGGCAGCGCTCCCGGTCGATGACCGGCCGCTGCACCCGCCACAGCCCGGTCTTGGAGAGCATGCTGGTGCCCGCACCGTAGATGGTGGGGCTGGCGATGCGCGCGTCCTCGAACGGCAGCGCGATCCAACGCGGGCGATCGTAGTCCTCGGCGGGCTCGGCGGGCAGCTCGCGCACCGGCCCGCCCGGCGCCTCCACGCCGTCGAAGCCGTCGAGCGTCAGGGCCAGGCTGCGCTGCCGCAGCTTGGCGGGCAAGGCGGCCAGCTCCTCCCCGGCGGCCGACTCGAGCGCCTGGCGCGGCACGACGCCCAGCAGCCGGGCGGCGGCGCCCACGGTCATCATGGCGCCCTGCGGCTGCAGGCCGGTCGCCGCAACCTCGCGCGGCGCGATGGTCACCAGCTGGCCGGGCGCCTTGAGCTTCGCCCGCAGGGCCTCGGCGGGCTGGGCGGAGTGCACCAGCAGCAGCGTGTGCGGGGCGATCCCCTGCAGCACCGCCGCGGCCGGGAGCGTGAGCAGCGTGTCATCGACCACCACCACCAGATCCGGCCGCACGATCACGCCGCGCTCGAAGATCGGCTGCCGGTCGGCCCGGACGTAGGCGAAGATGGGCGCCCCGCGCCGCTCGGCGCCGTAGCGGGGCGCATCCTGCACCTCGAAGCCGGCATGGAACAGCGCCGTGCCGAGCACGCGGCTCGCCGTCTTCACCCCCTGCCCGCCGCGACCGTGAAAGCGCACGCGAAACATGGCCTCTCGCTCCTGCCCGCTCCTGCCGCGGCCGGCCGGGCCCAGGGCTGCCCGGCGCCCCGGGGGGGCTCAGGCGGCGCGGTCGCCCCAGCGCCGGAGGCGCATGGCGCGCAGCACGCGCTGCCTGGCCATGGCCACGGCCGCCTCGCGCGGGAGCCGGCCTTCCCGCTTGGCCGCATCCAGCATGGCGGCCACGTTGGCGCGGATCTTCTGCTGGATGGTATCGAGGGCCACGGTTTCGCTGCCGCCGCGGTACTCGACCGCCGCGCAGATCACCCCCCCGGCGTTGGCGATGAAGTCGGGCAGCACCAGCACGCCGCGCTGAGCCAGCCGCCGCTCCGCCCCGGGGGTGCAGGGGATGTTGGCCCCCTGCGCCACCAGCCGGGCGCGGAGGCGATCGACGTTGGACTCGTTGACCACGTCGGGCCGCGCCGCGGGAATCCAGATGTCGCAGTCGATCTCCAGCACGGCCTCGCGCGGCAGCACCGCGCCGCCGCCTGCGAGGATGTTGCCGCCCGCGGCGCGGGTGCGGATCAGGCGCGCCACATCGAGCCCCTTGGGATCGTGCAGCGTGCCCTGGCTGGTGGCGGCGGCGACCAGCACGGCGCCATGCTCCGAGAGGAAGCGCGCCGCGTGCATGCCCACGGCCCCGAAGCCCTGGATGACGAACCGCGCCCCCTCGAGCCCGAAGCCACAGTGGGGCAGTGCCACTTCGATGGCGTGGAACAAGCCCCAGCCGGTGGCGCCGATCTCGTCCAGCGGAATGCCGCCCAGCTCCCGGGGCAGCCCCACCCCGCGGCCGATCTCGTCGTGGATCCAGGCCATGCACGTCTCGTCGGTGCCCATGTCGGGCCCCGGGATGTAATCGCCCAACTCCCGGATGGCCACGGCGAAGGCGCGGATCAGCCGTTCCTTCTCGCCCCTGGCCATGCGGGGGTCGGCGACGATGACCGCCTTGCCGCCGCCGTGGGAAAGGCCGGCGGCGGCATTCTTCAGCGTCATGGCGCGGGCGAGGCGAAACGCCTCCTCGGCGCTCACGTCGGGCGCCATGCGGATGCCGCCGATGGAGGGGCCGATGGCCACGTTGTCCACGGCCACCACCGCCTTCAGGCCGACCGCGGGCTCGTACAGGTGCACCATCTTCGCGGGGCCCAGCTCGTCCGCCAACGCAAACACGCTATCGTTCATGGTCTGTCTCCTTGGCGGCCTGCCCCGCCCGGGGCGCCTGCCGGCAGCGGCCGGCCCCAGCGATGCCGGGCACCGTGCGCCCGGCTCAGTGGCCACGAATCCGGCGCGGTTCGCCCTGCCACATGCGCTCGCGCAGGGCATACTTCTGCACCTTCCCGGTGGACGTGCGCGGCGGCGGCTCGAAGAACACGCGCTTGGGACACTTGAAATGCGCCAGCCGCTCGCGGCAGAAGGCGATCAGCTCGGCCTCGCTGAGCCGGCTGCCGGGGCGGACGCGCACGAAGGCCACCGGCACTTCGCCCCACTGCCGATCGGGGCTGGAGACGACCGCCACCTCCTCGAGCGCCGGGTGCGACGCCAGCACGTTCTCCACCTCGATCGAGGAGATGTTCTCGCCGCCGCTGACGATGATGTCCTTGGCCCGGTCGCGCAGCTCGATGGAGCCGTCGGCGTGCAGCACCCCCAGGTCTCCGCTGTGGAACCAGCCCCCTGCGAAGGCTTCGGCGGTGGCCGCAGGGTCTTCGTGATAGCGCTCCATCACGAGGTTGCCGCGCATGCAGATCTCGCCCATGGTGCGGCCGTCGGCCGGTACCGGGTGCAGCTCGCCATCGAGCACCGCCACCTCGCCGGCGAGCAGGTTGTCCACGCCCTGGTGGGCCATGCGCTCGGCCCACTCGGCCTCCGGTAGCCCGCGCCATTCGTCCTGCGGCTCGCACACCGTGAACGGTCCGTAGGTCTCGGTGAGCCCGTAAATGTGCGTGACGTCCACGTTCATGCGGCGCATCGCGGCCAGCAGCGTGGGCGAAGGGGCGGCGCCCCCGGTGACCGCCCGCACGGTGCGCGGGAACCGGAACGCCGGGGCATCCGGCAGGTTGGCCAGGAATTGGAGCACCACGGGCGCGCCGCAGAAGTGGGTGACTCGCTCGGCGGCGATCAGCTCCCGCATCCGCAGCGGCTCGATCCGCCGCTGGCAGACGCTGGCGGCCCCGAGGGCCGGCACCGTCCAGGCGAAGCACCAGCCGTTGCAGTGGTAGATCGGCACCACCCACAGGAACACCGAGGCGCGATCCAGCCCGTACTGCAGGGCGTTGCAGACGGTGTTGAGAAACGCGCCGCGATGGCTGAACACCACGCCCTTCGGGGGACCCGTCGTGCCGCTGGTGTAGTTGATGGCGATCGGCTGCTCCTCGTCGCGCAGGGCCAGCGCGGGCTCGGCGGCGGGCGAGCGGGCCAGCAGCGTCTCGTAGTCCAGGGCGCCGGGCGGTCGCCATCCGCTCTCGACCCCGGCCGCGGCATCCTCCACCACCACCACCTGGCGCAGGGCGGGCAGCCCGGCCAGCACCGGGCGCAACAGCTCCACCGACGCCCGGTCGATCAGCACCGCCTCGGCCCGGGCGTGGCCCAGGATGTAGCCGACCTCGGCCGGCTGCAGGCGCGTGTTGATCGGCACCACCACGCCGCCGAGCGTCGGCACCGCCGCGTGGGCTTCGAGCATCATGGGGATGTTCGGAGCCACCAGCGCCACCTTGCTCGCCAGGCCGATGCCCAGGGCTGCCAGCCCGTTGGCCAGGCGGCTGATGCGCTCGCCGAACTCGCGATAGCTGACCCGACGCGCCCCGTAGACGACGGCCGTACGCTCGGGGAACACGCGCACGCTGCGCCGCAGCAGGCTGATGGGGGTGAGTGGCGCGCGATTGACGTCCATGGACGCACCGTGAGCAGAATGATCGCCCTGGTGAGACCCTCCGGCCCGGCGGCGGGCGCTCCCTCGCGCCCGCCCCCCTCGGCAATACCGGGCGACGTATCCGACCGTTCCTGGCGGGGGTGCTGAAAGAACCGTACCAGCCGCCCGGAATCCGAAGGCGGCCGCCAGGGCAGGGCTACCCGGGGCGGATCGCACAGTCGCACAGCGCGCGGCAGCCCTCTCCGGTTCGCGGCCAGCGCCCGCGAAAATGGGACAACCTGACGTGTCAGGGGGCAAATTCGCCCAACGGCGCAGCACGAGCAGGGGCGCCCGCGGCGGAATGGCCCAGATTCCCTCGCGCGCTGCCCGGCCGCGTGCGCCGGACAAAGGATTGCCGATCGGGGACTTCCCAGCCCGGCCGGCGCAATGGCGCCATGACGCGATGCCACGGCTGCCCACGGCCGAGATGGAGGTGCGTCAGGGAACCGCCGCGGGCGCTGGGCCGTCGCTGCCCCATCCGTCACGGGGCGGCGTGGGTCGCGCCGCGGAAGTGGAGCGCCGGAAGTCGCGGCACACCTTGGCGCGACCGCCGACGCATGCCATGGTGTGAGCTGTCAGGTGGTCCGTCGCATGGGTCGCTATCGCCTGACCTTGTCGTGCCGGCAAGATTGCCCGCATCGGCTGCCGGCCCATCTCGCCCTAGGGGCGACAGAAGCTGGGGATTGCCCATGAACATCGTCGACACACCCGAACAGGCCCGGTTCCGCGCCGAGGTGCGGGCGTGGATCGCAACGCACGTGCCGCCGCACCTGAAGGGGCTCCGGCAGGGGATCATCCGCGGCCCCGGCCTGGGCTGGGAAGCCCTGCGCCCGCTGCGGGAGGCGCTGGTCGCGCAGGGCTGGCTCTTTCCCGGCTTTCCCGCCGAGTACGGCGGGGGCGGGCTCGACCCCATACAGCAGATCGTCTTCCAGGAGGAGTATATCCGGGCCGGCATTCCGCCCGCGGCGGGGGCCAGCGGCTCCGCGACCAACATCAGCCAGATTCTGCTCAAGTGGGGCACCCCGGAGCAGAAGGCCCGGCTGCTCGCGCCAACGCTGCGGGCCGAGCTGCGCTGGTGCCAGGGATACTCGGAGCCGGGGTCGGGCTCGGACCTGGCCAGCCTGCAGACGCGCGCGGAGCGGGTGGAGGGCGGGTACAGGATCAGCGGGCAGAAGATCTGGACGTCGCTCGCCCAGCATGCGGACTGGATCTTCCTGCTCGCCCGCACCGACCCCCAGGCGCGGCGCAAGCAGGACGGCATCAGCTTCTTCGTGTTCGACGTCCGCTCGCCGGGGGTCACCATCACCCCCATCTACACCATCGACGGGTTTCACCACTTCAACCAGACCTTCTACGACAACGTGTTCGTGCCCGAATCGGGGCTGGTGGGCGGGCTCAACCAAGGGTGGACGGTGGCCAAGGCGCTGCTCGTGCACGAGCGGCTCAACGTCACCTCGGCCAATCCCTTGATCCTGCGGCGGGCGCTGGACGATGCGAAAACCATCGCTCGCGGGCAGGCTCAGGCCGGGGGCGTCGTCTGGGACGATCCGGCGCTGTGCCGCCGCACGGCCGCCCTGGAAATGGACATCGACTGCATGCGGTACACCCGCTACCGCTCGCTCACCAGGATCGCGCGCGGCGAGGTGCCCGGCAACGAGACCATGGTGTTCAAGTTCTTCGGGGCGGAGCTGTTCCAGCGCATCCTGGAGCTGCACCAGCAGGCGGCGGGGACGGCGGGGCTCGCGTGGGATACGGGCCTGTTCGGGCAGGACATCCGGGAAGTCGCCGTGCACAACGCCAACAGCCGCGGCCGCTCCATCGAAGGCGGCACCTCCGAAGTGCAGCGCAACGTCATCGCCAAGCGCGTGCTGGGGCTCCCCGATTAGCGGCCTGTCCCGCCGCATGCGGCGGGGTGGTTCATCCGTATGGCATCGGTGTGGAGAGCGAGGTGAGGCCGCTCAGGAGGCGAGGCGCTGGACGTTGTCGAACACGAGCGCGTCCCCGCGCACGTCCGCGATCACGTCCATGCCCTCCTTCACCTCCTGGCGCAGGATGGCGCGGCTGAGCGGGCTTTCCAGCTCGCGCTGGATGGCGCGCTTGAGCGGGCGCGCGCCGAAGGTGGGATCGTAGCCCTTCTCGGCGAGGAAGCGCTGGGCGGCGTCGCTCAGCTCGAGGGTGATGCGCCGCTCGGCCAGCCGCTTCCGCACCCGTTCGAGCTGGATGCCGACGATGGCCTTGAGCTGATCGGCGCGCAGGCTGTGGAAGACCACGATGTCGTCCAGCCGGTTGAGGAACTCCGGCCGGAAGTGCGCGTCCACCTCCGCCCGCACCAGGCGCACCATCTCCTCGTAGCGCGACTCGTCGCCGCGGAATTCGAGGATGTGGTGGCTGCCGATGTTGGAGGTCATCACCACCACGGTGTTCTTGAAGTTGACCGTGCGACCGTGGGCATCGGTGAGCCGCCCGTCGTCGAGAATCTGCAAGAGCAGGTTGAACACGTCGGGGTGCGCCTTCTCGATCTCGTCGAACAGGATCACGCTGTAGAGGCGGCGCCGCACGGCTTCGGTGAGCTGGCCGCCCTCCTCGTAGCCCACGTAGCCCGGCGGCGCGCCGATCAGGCGCGAGACGGAGTGCTTCTCCATGTACTCCGACATGTCGATGCGCACCAGGTTCTGCTCGTCGTCGAACAGGAACTGGGCCAGCGCGCGCCCGAGCTCGGTCTTGCCCACGCCCGAGGGGCCGAGGAACATGAAGCTGCCCATGGGCCGCTCCGGGTCCTTGATGCCGGCGCGGGCGCGCATGATGGCGTCGGCCACGGCGCGCACGGCCTCGTCCTGGCCCACCACGCGCCTGTGCAGCTCGTCTTCGAGCCGCAGCAGCTTGGCCATCTCGCCCTCCTGCAGCCGCGCGACGGGGATGCCCGTCCAGCGCGCCACGATCTCGGCGATGTCCTCCTCGGTCACCTCCTCCTTGATGAGCGGCTTGGCGGCCGGCGGCTCGCTGGTGCGGGCGGCCTGGGCGAGCTGGGCCAGCTCCTTCTCCAGGCCGGCGAGGATGCCGTAGCGCAGCTCGGCCACCCGGTTCAGGTCGTAGGCGCGCTCGGCCACCTCGATCTCGTGCTTGGTCTCCTCGATCTTGCGCTTGATCTCGCCCTGGCGCGCCACCAGCTCCTTCTCCTTCTGCCACTGAGCGGTGAGCACGGCCAGCCGCTCCTGCAGGTTGCCCAGCTCGCCTTCGATCCGGCGCAGCCGCTCGCGCGACCCCTCGTCGTTCTCCTTGAGCAGCGACTGGCGCTCGATTTCGAGCTGGAGCTTGCGGCGGGAGAGTTCGTCCATCTCGGCGGGCATGGAGTCGATCTCGACGCGCAGCTTGGCCGCCGCCTCGTCCACCAGGTCGATCGCCTTGTCGGGCAGGAAGCGGTCGGAGATGTAGCGGTGCGAAAGCACGGCCGCCGCCACCAGCGCGCCATCCTTGATGCGCACGCCGTGGTGCACCTCGTAGCGGTCCTTGAGCCCGCGCAGGATCGAGATGGTATCTGCCACGTCGGGCTGATCCACGTACACCTGCTGGAAGCGCCGCTCCAGGGCCGCGTCCTTCTCGATGTGCTTGCGGTACTCGTCGAGCGTGGTGGCGCCGATGCAATGCAGCTCGCCGCGCGCCAGCATGGGCTTGAGCAGGTTGCTCGCGTCCATCGAGCCCTCGGCCCGCCCGGCGCCCACCACGTTGTGCAGCTCGTCGATGAAGAGCACCACGTTCCCCGCCGAGTCCTGCACCTCCTTGAGCACGGCCTTGAGCCGCTCCTCGAACTCGCCGCGGAACTTGGCGCCGGCCACCAGCGCCCCCAGGTCCAGCGAGACCACGCGCTTGTCCTTCAGGCTCTCCGGCACGTCGCCGCGCACCACGCGCTGGGCCAGCCCTTCCACGATGGCCGTCTTGCCCACCCCCGGCTCGCCGATCAGCACGGGGTTGTTCTTGGTGCGCCGGCTGAGCACCTGCACCACCCGGCGGATCTCCTCGTCGCGACCGATCACCGGATCGAGCTTGCCCTCGCCGGCGGCCCTGGTCAGGTCGCGCCCGTACTTCTCCAGCGCCTCGTACTGCGCCTCCGGCGTGGCCGAGGTGATGCGCTGGCTGCCGCGGATTTCCTTGAGCGCGGCCAGCACCGCCGTGCGCTGGATGCCCGATTCCTTCAGGTAGCGTCCGGCCGGGCCGTCGCGCTCCGCCAGCAGCGCCAGGAACAGGTGCTCGGTGCTGAGGTACTCGTCGCCGAAGCCCCGCGCCTCCTCCTCCGCCTTGACGAGCGCCTCATTGAAGGCGGCGCTGGCCGAGATCTGCCGCCCCGCCCCGCTCACCTTGGGCTCCCGCTCCAGCCGGGCCTTCGCCCCCTGGATCAGCGCGTTGACGTTGACGTCCATTTTCTCGAGCAGGCGCGGCACCAGCCCCTCCTCCTGCTCAGCCAGCGCCAGCAGCAGGTGCAGCGTCCCCAGCTCGCCGTGGCGCAGTCGCACCGCCGCCTGCTGCGCCGATTGCAGCGCCTGCTGCGCCTTCTCCGTCAGTTGCTGAATCTCCATCGGACTTTGCCTCTCGCCAGTGCCGCCACCTGCCCATGTTGCGACCATTCTATCCCGTTCCGGGCCGCCGCGCAGTCTTCATCCGTGACTTGCCCTCTTTGTTAGCACTTATAACATTTGAGTGCTAACCGCGGCAAGGGGCCGACGAGGGGCTGGTGGACCATGGGTGACGTGCCCACGGCGGCGATAGACATATCCGGCGCTGTCGCTCCAATTCGCTGGGGAGCATCCGGTCGGGTGCGGTGACGCTGCGGGCGATGACGCCCGGCCCGATACGCCAGCGGACGCCGCGAGCGGCGGGAGCGGGCAGCGGCCAATCTTGGATTCCGGGAGCGAGGGGTGTACACCTGGAGCGGCATGGGGCCCGCCGGGAGTGCCGGTAATCCCGGCCCGGGGCCTGCGCGTTCCGGGGTCGGAACGCACGAAGACGCTCACCGGCTTCAAAGGGAGGAACGGCGATGAACATGACGATGGTGAAGAAGCCCTTGCTGGCGACTGCGGCCGTGTTCGTGACCTGGGGAGTGCTCGACTACATCCTGCACGGCGTGATCCTGCGCTCGACCTACACCGGCATGGTCACCGAGAAAATGATGCGGCCCGAAGCCGACATGAAGATGGGGCTGATCTATGTGGTCCTGCTCATCCACTCGTTCGCGTTCGTCTACATCTACCAGATGCTCATGTCCGACCGGACGCAGAAGACGGCCCTGCTTTACGGACTGGCCGTGGGCATCATGATCGGCGTCGGCATGGGCTACGGCACCTATGCCATGATGCCCATCAAGTACAATCTGGCGCTGACGTGGTTCCTGGGGACGGTGGTGGAAGCCGTCATCGGCGCCTGGGTGATGTGGTACATCATCGGCCGCGGAGCGGCACCCGCCAAGGCGTGAGTCGCGACCCCATCCGCCCCGACCCTCCCGCTCCAAAAACCGGAGAGGCGGGAGGCTGGATTCGGCCATTAGGGCGGAACAGCGATCTTCCCCCGCTCCATGTCTCGGAGCGGGGGCCCGGCGGCGTACCCCCACCCCGGCCCTCCCCCGCAAGGGGGGAGGGAGCACGGCTCTGGCACGCAATGGGTGGTCGCGGGATACCTCCGGACAGCAGCGAGATTCTTGCCGGGTTGCCGGCCGCACGAAACAGAACCGGACGCCAGCGGCGTTAGCCGGGCGTCCGGATCGTTCCTGCAATCTGGCTCTTTCGAGGGGGCCAACCCCGCCCCCAGGAACCGCTCCCTGCAGAGGGAGTCGTTGCGGGCTCAGCGCCCGCTCGTCATCTCAGTCTCGGCGATCAGCTCCATGCGGCGCCTTTCACCTGATCCACTACCCCGCGGCGGAGCTTCCCTTTGGACTCTCCCCGGCGGTGAACCCGCGCGGGCGCCTCTTTCTGGACGCCTCGCGCGGTAACCTCACCTGCAACCTGCATCCACCGGGGATACGCCTACCGCACCGGCGGACTCCTGCGCGGCTCCCGTTCACAGGAGCCGTCCTCCCCGGGGGAGCCGGTAAGGCCGGACCCCGAGTTACCACGCCCCGGGAGCACCCATGCCCCGCGTTCCCGAGGTACTGCCGCCGCGACGCGCGCGCGACCGAATTTAATCTCCTCCGAGACCCCCTTTCCGGTCACTGCCCGTCTGGCGAGACCTGCTGCCTCACTCTCAACCGCGCCATCCATCTTTCGATCCCATTATAGCATCGTATCGGACGAAGACAAGCAAATTCGTCGCTGCATAGAGGAGAGCGGCGGGCGACTGGCGGTGCACAAACCGCGCGGGGTCTTCATCGGCGGAGCGCCTGTGAGGCCGCCGGCGGCTCCCCGGGCGGATATGCGCCTCAGCCGCCCGGTGCTTGCGCCGACACTGAAATCAGCGTATTGTTACGCGTTGATATGATAAATCTTGCGAACGGGCTCAAGCTGCTGGGGGACGAGACGCGGCTGCGCATCCTGCGGCTGCTGGCGCGGGAGCCGGTCAACGTGAGCGAGCTGACGGCGATCCTGGGGCTGGCGCAGTCGGGCGTCTCGCGCCATCTGGGGCTGCTGCGGCAGGCGGGGCTGGTCGAGGAGCGGCCCGAGGGCCCGTGGAGCTACTACGCGCTGCCGGACGCGGCGGCGCTGGAGGGCGCCGGGGCGCAACTGTACCGGATCGTGCTGGCGGCGCTCGAGCAGGTGGGCGATCCCTACGGCGACCAGGCCCGCCTGGCCGAGGCGCTGCGCCGGCGGGAGGAGGCGGGCGTCGCGCCCACGGCTCGCTTCCTGGAGCCCGGCCAGTCCTGGTACGCCTTCGCCCGGGCCCTCCTGACGCTGCTGCCCGCCCTGGACGCGATTGACCTGGGCTGCGGAGACGGTACGCTCACCCTCGAGCTGGCCCGGGGCGCGCGCTCGGTGCTGGGGGTGGACGTGAATCCAGCCGCCATCCAGGCCGCCGAGCGGCGCGCCGCCGCCGCGGGGCTCGCCAACGCCCGCTTCCGCGTGGGCCGCATCGAGGCGCTGGCGGAGCCGGCCGCCGCGTTCGACCTGGCGCTGCTGTCCCAGTCGCTGCACCACCTGCCCGAGCCCGGCGCGGGGCTCGCCGAGGCGGCGCGCGTGCTGCGGCCGGGCGGGCGGGTGGTGGTCACGGACCTGGCGCCCCACCAGGAGCGCTGGGTGGTCGAGAAGCTGGGCCACGCCCACCTCGGCTTCGCCCCGGAGGCGCTGGCCCGCCTGCTGGGCGAGGCGGGGTTCACGGATGTGCGGGTCGAGCCGGTGCCCCCGCGCCGGGGCGAGGTGTTCCGGGTGCTGGTGGCGACGGGAGT
>JACQKK010000143.1 GCA_016204605.1 Candidatus Lambdaproteobacteria bacterium | reverse complement strand
GAGTTTCGCTTGCGACCCGGGTGAACTGAAGCAGACACGAGCCGGATGCGGCAGTCGGGTGCGGGGGGGATATGCCCACGGGGCGCCGCGACACCGCCAGCGAGGAGGAGCACAGGCCATGGCACACCATCACCGCAGGCGCGGCTGGGAGCTTTCCGCACGCGAGGTCACGCCGGAGCCCCTGTTCCTCGACCGGCGCCGGTTCCTCGCCGCCATGGGGCTGGGGGTGCTGACCGCCGCCGGCCTCGCCTCGGGCGCGGAGGCGGCGAGCCTCGCCACCTTCAAGCAGACCTTCGAGGGGCTCAAGGCGCTCAAGGCGGCCCGCAACCCGCGCTTCGCGGTGGCTCAGGCCCCGACCCCTGAGCACATCCCCGCGCAGTACAACAACTTCTACGAGTTCAGCACGGACAAGGACGACGTGTGGGAGCTGGCGGCCGCCCTGCCCACCGATCCCTGGCGGGTCGAGGTCGCGGGGCTCGTCGCCAGGCCGCGCACCTTCGACGTGGACGAGCTGCTGCGCAACATGGCGCTCGAGGAGCGCATCTACCGCTTCCGCTGCGTCGAGGCCTGGGCCATGGTGGTGCCGTGGGTGGGGTTCCCCTTCAAGGCGCTGCTGGACCGCGTGCAGCCGCTCTCCGGCGCGAAGTATGTCCGGTTCACCACGTTCATGGAGCCCAAGGTGGCCCCGCGCCAGCGGCCGCAGCGCTGGTTCCCGGTCTCCGAGCCCTGGCCGTACACGGAGGGGCTGACCATGGCCGAGGCCATGAGCGAGCTGGCGCTGCTCACCTTCGGCAGCTACGGCCACATCCTGCCCAAGCAGCACGGCGCGCCGATCCGCCTGATCGTCCCCTGGAAATACGGGTACAAGAACATCAAATCCATCGTGAAGATCGAGCTGACCGACCGGCAGCCCGCCACGTTCTGGAACACCCTCGCGCCCGACGAGTACGGCTTCGAGTCGAACGTCGACCCGGCCGTGCCCCATCCCCGCTGGTCCCAGGCTTTCGAGCGCGACATCGGCACCCGCGAGCGCCGGCCCACCCTGTACCTCAACGGTTACGAGGCCCAAGTGGGGCAGCTCTACCGGAAGGCGTGAGGCGGGCTGGGCAAATGGACAGATCGCCCAGGCTTGCGTCCCGTCCCCGCGCGTGGCAACGTGGGTCGCATCGGCCGGCGCCCAGGCGCCGGCAGCCGCACCCGAACGCAGAGTCGAGCCGTATGATCCCCCTCCGCAGCGCCCACCGCTCGCAGACCCTGGGCCGATGGCCTTGGTGGCGCGGTGCGCGCAGTACGCGTGGTGCGGCCCGGATCGGCTGAGCGAACAGCGCCCTCTTGACGGGGGCGGCGACGTGACGAGCCGTGAGGCCGACCCCGCGCGGGAGTCGGGCTCACGGCTTTTTTGTTGCCCGCCAGCCGGCGCGCATGCCGGGCGGCAGGGTCACCGCACCGAGCACCGCACTGAGGCCCAATGAGGGACGCACCATGGCATCCGCAGAGACTGAGATTTTCCGCACCGCCGGAGGGCTGACCGGCCGGCGCCACACCACGGCGATCGACCCCGCCGGGGCGCTCGACCACGTCTGGCAGGGCATCGACCGCCGCAAGGGCGCCCTGTTCGTGAGCAACTACGAGGTGCCCGACCGCTACGCGCGCTGGGACATCGGCTACATCGACGCGCCCGTGGAGCTGGTGGCCTGGGAGCGGCGCTTCGCGCTGAACGCCCTCAACGGCGAAGGGGAGCGCCTGCTGGCCGCCCTGGCGCCCGCGCTCAGGGGCCATCCCCACGTGCGCGCCCTGCGCGAGTCGCCCCGCACGGTGGCGGGCGAGGTGGTGCCGCCACCCTCGTTCTTCCCCGAGGAGGCCCGCAGCCGCCAGCCGAGCGTGTTCAGCATCGTGCGGGCGCTGCTCGCCCACCTGCGCTGCGAGCAGGGCGCGCTCGGCTTCTACGGCGCCTTCGGCTACGACCTGGTGTTCCAGTTCGAGACCCTGCGCCAGCGCATGCCGCGGCAGCCGGAGCTGCCCGATTGCCACCTGATGCTGCCCACGGACGTGGTGGTGGTCGATCGCCGGAAGGAGCACGCCCAGCGCATCGTGTTCGACTTCGATACGCCGCTCGGGCCTTCGCGCGCGGGGGGCCAGGGGGGCGCGGAGTTCCCGCCGCCGCTCCGGCTCGCACCGGCGCCGGTCACGAGCGACCACGCGCCGGGGGAATTCGAGCGCAAGGTGCAGCGCATCCGGGAGGGGTGCCAGCGGGGCGACTTCTTCGAGGTGGTGCTCTCGCAGTCGTTCTCGATGCCGTACGCGGGCACGCCGTCGGAGCTGTTCCGCCGCATCTGCCGCAACAACCCCAGCCCCTACAGCTTCCTAATCAACATGGGCGAGGAGCAGCTCGTCGGGGCGTCGCCGGAGATGTACGTGCGCGCGCAGGGCAGGCGGGTCGAGACCAGCCCGATCTCCGGCACCGTGGCCGTGGGCGAATCGCCCATGGAGACCGCGGCCCAGATCAAGCACCTGATCTCCTCCGACAAGGAGGAGTCGGAGCTGACCATGTGCACCGACGTGGACCGCAACGACATGACGCGCGTCTGCGTGCCGGGCACCGTGCGCCTGATCGGCCGCCGGCTCATCGAAACCTACTCGCGGCTGGTGCATACGGTGGATCACGTGGAGGGCGAGCTGGCGGAGCCCTACGACGCCCTCGACGCCTTCGTGACCCATCTCTGGGCCTGCACCGTGACGGGCTCGCCCAAGCCCGCGGCGCTCCAGATCATCGAGGAGCTGGAGGCGTCGCCCCGCCGCTGGTACTCGGGCGCGGTGGGCTATCTGGCCGCCAACGGCGACCTCAACACGGGGATGACCCTGCGCACCATCCGCCTCGATGGCGGCCGGGCCACCGTGCGCTCCGGCGCCACGCTGCTCTACGATTCCGACCCCGCCTCCGAGGAGCGCGAGACGCGCATCAAGGCCTCGGCGTTCCTGGAGGCGGCGCTGGGCGAGAAGCCCCCGGCGCGGCGCCCGGGCGGCGAGGGTCGGGTGGCCGCCGGCGGGGCGGGCCGGCGCGTGCTGTTCGTGGATTTCCGCGACAGCTTCGTGCATACGCTCGCCTCCTACGTCCGCATCACCGGGGCCGAGGTGACCACGGTGCGGGCGGGGTTCCCCGAGGCGGTCTACGACCAGGTGCAGCCCGACCTCGTGTTCCTTTCGCCCGGTCCCGGCACCCCCGCCGAGCAGGGGGTGCATGACGTGGTGCGGCAGGCGCTGGCCCGCGAGCTCCCCCTGTTCGGCGTGTGCCTGGGCCACCAGGGGATGGCCGAAGTGTTCGGCGCCGAGCTGGGCGTGTTCGAGACCCCCATGCACGGCAAGCCCTCGGCCATCCGCCACACGGGCCGCTCGGTGTTCGCGGGGCTGCCTTCGCCCTTCAACGCCGGCCGCTACCACAGCCTCTACGTGAAGCGGGAGACGGTGCCGCCGGAGCTGGAGATCCTCGCGGAGACGGACGATGGCGTGATCATGGCCCTGGCCCACCGCAGCCTGCCCATCGTCACGCTCCAGTTCCATCCGGAGTCCATCCTCACCCTGGAGCAGGAGATCGGCCAGCGCCTGATCGAGAACCTGTTCACCCGCTTCCTCGATGCGGCGCGGCCGCGGCCCCAGGCGAAGACCACCGGCCAGCCCCACCCCTCTGCCCGCGGGCGGGCCCAGGGGCGCTGAGCCCCCGCGGGCGCACTGGAGCCGGCGCTGGCCCTGCCTGCGGGGCCGGCGTTGCAGCGGGCGATGCCTTGACTTTCCCCGGGGACTGGGATGTGATGGCGACCCATCCCCACGAAAGCGATTGATATTTATGACGAACTGCCCTGTCGAGGGGGCATCGCGGAGGAACCATCCATGCTCACGCGCAGATCCGTGTTGTCGCTGGCCCTGGCCGTGCTGCTGGGCTGTTTCGGCGCCGCCGGCGCGTCCGCCCAGAAGTACGGCGGGGTGCTCAACGCCGTGCAGCGGGACAACCCCGTGAACCTGTCGCTGCTCGAGAATACGAGCAGCAACACGACCTGGGCGATGAGCCCGGTCTATAACAACCTGGTCTATTACGACCCGTTTCAGGGGCGGGAGACGCTCGATACGGTCATCCCCGAGCTGGCCGAATCGTGGCGGTGGGAAGGGGCTAACAAGATTATCGTCTTCAAGCTGCACCAGAACGTGCGCTGGCACGATGGCAAGCCCTTCACCAGCAGGGATGTCAAGCACACCTGGGACGTGCTGCGCGACGTGGGCGGCAAGAAGCTCAAGCTCAACCCCCGCAAGTCGTGGTGGCGGAACATCCGGGAGATCGACACGAAAGGCGACTACGAGGTCGAGTTCAAGCTGGAGCACCCGCAGCCCTCGCTGCTGGCGCTGCTGGCTTCGGGCTTTTCAATCGTGGCGCCGGCCCATGTGCCGCCGGGCGAGCTGCGCTCCAGAACCAATGGTACCGGCCCCTTCCGGCTGGCGGAGTACAAGCGCGACGAGTCCGTCCGCGTCCTGAAGAACCAGGACTATTGGGTCAAGGGCCGGCCCTACCTCGACGGCGTGTACTTTCCCGTCATCAGGAGCCGCGGAACCCGCAATGCCGCCCTGATCGCGGGCCAGGTGGATACCAGCTTCCCCGGCGAGACGCCGGAGTCGGTGTATCAGACCATCAAGGAGCGCGCGCCGAACCTGGTCGTCTTCAAGAACCTGCTCAACAGCTTCCAGAGAATCGACATCAACGGCCGGAAGGCCCCGTTCAACGACCTGCGCTTCCGGCAGGCGCTGAGCCTGGCCGTGGATCGCGAGGCCTACGTCAAGGGTGTGTACCAGGGGGCGGAGGTTTCCGGCACCCTGATGCCCCCGCCCAGCGGCTATTGGGGCCTCACGGGCCGTGACCTGCGCGACGTGGTGGGCTACGGCGACCCTGCCCAGGGCAAGGCCAAGTCGCGCGAGATGCTGAAGGCGCTCGGGTACGGCCCCGACAAGCCGCTCCAGGTGACGGTCGTGACCCGCAACGAGCCGCACTACGTGGACACGGCGACGTGGCTCCTCGGCCAGCTCAAGGAGGTCGGCATCGACGCCGCACTGAAGAAGCTCGAGCTAGCCGTCTGGACGGGCGTCCTGGTGCGACGCGAGTACGATATCGCCCTGAACTCCGGCGGCACCAGCGTCGACGACCCCGACGCTGCCTTCTACGAGCTGTACAAGTGCGGCTCCCCACGCAACGTCACCGGCTACTGCCACGAGCAGTTCGACAAGTTGATCGACGAGCAGTCGCAACTGTTCGACAAGGAGCAGCGGCTGGCGCTGGTGCATCAGATCGACCGCGGGCTGATGGAAGACGTGGCGCGCGTGGTGCTGGGCTTCCGCAACGACTACTTCACGATCCAGCCCTACGTGAAGAACCTCGTCGCCCACCAGACCCACTACAGCTACGCGCGCATGCAGAACGTCTGGCTCGACAAGTGAGCCGCAGCCCGCCCCGGCGCTTGGCGCGAGTGACTGGCGCGGGCGCCCGGCGGCGTCTCCCTTCCCGGTGCGGCTTCCCCGCGGAGGCGTCATCCTTGCGCGCCGCCGAGGCCCCTCTGAGTCCTAGGGGATTACGACACCGTCGCGCGGCAGACTTGCGGCAGAGGCGGATATATGGACATCGATCCGCGGCACGGCTATTGTATGACGAAGGGCCTGTGCAGGTGGCGGGCGGAGGGCGCGTTCCCGATGGCGCACCGATGGAGCAGGGTCGAGGGGGCGCCAGCGGGTAGGCGGCCCGGGGTGATGTCGCTTCAGTGCCCGGCTTGCCTGCGGCGGCGAGGAGCACCATGAGACGAAGCAGAGCGTTGCGTGCAGCCCTGTGCGCCGTGTTCGCGCTCGCGACGGTGGGGACGCTCCGCCCTGATCCCCAGGCCGCGACCCGCTCCTTCGGCATCTCGCTGACGGTGCAATCCATCCTGCGGGTGGAGCTGACCGACGCCCAGGATACCTTCCGCATGGAGACCGTCACCGGCGCCGGCGATACGTCGCCGCAGACCATGCTCGTCAGCGCGATGAGCTTTCCCGACGATCTGGTAGCGCCGCCCTCCGTCGCGTTCGGCACGGCCGGCGTGATTGCGCGCGGCCCGGACAACGGCGAGGTGACGCTGAAGACTTTCGTCCGGATCGAGCAGGTGGACGGCAAGCCGAAGGTGTACGTGGGAGTCTACCTGCCCCCGAACTTCAGCGGAACCGTGGGGCTTTACCGGGGCCAGGCGCTGGTGAACGTGCTGTTCCTCTGATCCCCCGCAATACCATCCGCGCAGCAGCAGGCTCGACCGCGGGGTCGCGTCCAGGGCATGCCCTGCCGGGCAGGCTGCTGGGGCAGCACCGCGTCGAACGAGCCGGTCAGGGCTTCGGCTTGCCGAACAGGGCGTCGAGCCTGGCGCGGGCGCGCTCCGCCTCGCTCTCTCCCGCCGCCGGCGGCGCGGGCGCCTCCCCCGTGGTGGGGACGCCGGCGCCCGCCGCCTCGCCGAACAGGGCGGCGAGCCTGGCCTTGGACTCCGCGGCGCCGCGATCGCCGGCGGCCGACCAGCGCCCGGGCCTGGCACGGAAGTAGTCGCAGAAGTTGGCGGCTTCTTTGTCTACCACCTCCTCCGCCACCGGCTCGCGGCAGGCCTTGCTGGCCATGCGGTCGAAGTGCGCGCACATGCGGCACGCCCGCAGCGAGGCGCCGCAGGCCGGGCAGTCGTCGCGTCGGCCCAGCGGCTGGGGAAGCCCTTGCAGCTCCGCGTCGCACCGCCAGCAATAGAGGGGCTGCTGCGCCATGGCCAAGGCTCCGCGGGAGGTGGGTGCGACGCCCCTGCGCTCGGGCGACGGTCGCCAGCGTAGCGCCGCCGGGCGCGCCTGGGAAGCGGCGGGTCAGGCGGGGCGCCCGGACAGCACCAACGCCACGACGGTGCGGCGGCGCAGGGTGGTCGCCGCCGGGAGCGCGAGCAGCGCGCGGCGCACGCGCTCCGCAGCGGACCCGAGCCGCGCCGCGAGCCGGCCCACGCCGGGCGTGCCCTCGGCACCCGGCCCTCCGAACCAGCGCGCCAGCAGGGCGGGCGTGAGCGGGAACTCGACGAGGCGCGCCAGCCGCTCGCGGCGGAGCGGGGTCAGCCCGGCCTCGCCGCACCAGCGCGCGAGATGCTCATCGCTCCAGGCGAGCGCGGGGTCGTCCGGCTCCGCGTAGAGGGCCTCCTCGGCCGCGGCGAGCTGCTTCGCCAGCTCCTCCGGCAAGCCCAGCGCGCCCGCCTGGGCGAACAGCCGCTCCCCCAGCCGGGGTACCGTCTCGACCAGCAGCAGCCGGCCGGCGGGGGCCAGCAGCCCGGCCAGCAGCGCGATGCGCTCCGCCTGGCGCCCGTCCCGACCCAGCAGGCCGCGGGCCAGCACCCGATCGAAGCGCACCTGGCCCTGACCTTGGCCCTGACCTTGGGCGCGGATCAGCTCGGGCAGTGCCTCCGGGGCGCCCTGGACGATCACCGGGGCGGCGAGGGCGGACAGGCCGCGGGCCTGCTCCGCCAGCTCGCGCGCCTGCTGCGGCGTCTCGACCCGGCACCAGACGCCGCCTTCGGTGGCCCTGCGCAGCGCCTCCCAGGTGAACAGCCCCGCGCCGGCGTTGGCATCGAGCACCAGATGGTGGCGCCCCACCTCCGCCAGCTCGAACGCCCTGACGCGCAGCGCCTCCAGGTGCTCGCCCAGGGTGCTGTGGGTGCGCAGCCGCCAGGCGTCGGGCGCCTCGCCGGGGAGCGCGGTGGCTGCGGCGGGGTTGCCGCCGGCGAAGTGGTCGGCCAGCGCCCCCGGGGCCTCACGCAGCGCGGCGAGCTGCGCCTCCCGCAGCCGCTGGACGCGCTCGGCCAGCCCCGCCTCGAAGCCGAGCGCGCCGGGCTGGTAGAACAGGCGCCCCTGGAGGCTCGCGGGCAGGTACTGCTGCGCCACCCAATGGTCGCGGAAGGCGTGCGGGTACTGGTAGCCCTGGCCGTGGCCGAACCCCTCCGCGTCGCGGCTCGCGTCCTTCAGCGGGTCGGGCACCTCCTCGGCGCGCTCCTGCTGCACGGTGGCCAGCGCATCGAAGAAGGCCATGGTCGAGTTGCTCTTGGGGGCGGTGGCGAGGTACAGGCACGCCTCGGCCAGATGGAACCGCCCCTCGGGCATGCCCACGTAGTCGAACGCCTCCGCGGCGGCCGTGGCCACGCGCAGGGCGTTGGGGTCGGCCAGCCCGATGTCCTCGGCGGCGAAGATCAGCATGCGCCGCAGGATGAAGCGCGGCTCCTCGCCCGCGTAGACCATCCGCGCCATCCAGTACAGGGCGGCGTCGGGGTCGGAGCCGCGCAGCGACTTGATGAACGCCGAGATCGTGTCGAAGTGGACGTCGCCCTCCTTGTCGTAGAGCACGGCGCGCCGCTGGATCGATTCCTCCGCCACGGCCAGCGTGACGTGCACGGTCGCATCCGCGGCGCCGTCCGCGCCGGGGGGCGTGGTCTCGACGGCCAGCTCGAGCGCGTTCAAGGCCGCGCGGGCGTCGCCGTTGGCGACCCGCACCAGGTGGCCGAGGGCGTCGGGATCGAGCCGCACGTTGCGCCGGCCGTAGCCGCGCTGGGGGTCGGCCAGGGCGCGCCCGAGCAGCGTCGCCAGCTCCGCCTCGCCCAGCGGCTTGAGCTCGAACACCCGGGAGCGGCTGAGGACGGTCTTGTTGACCTCGAAGTAGGGGTTCTCCGTGGTCGCGCCGATCAGGATCAGCGTGCCGTTCTCGACATGGGGCAAGAGCGCATCCTGCTGCGCCTTGTTGAAGCGGTGCACCTCGTCCACGAACAGGATGGTGCGCCGGCCGGCCTCCCCCAGCAGGCGCTCGGCCTCGGCCACCGCATTGCGGATCTCCGCCACGCCCGCGAGCACGGCGTTGATGCTGATGAAGTGGGCGCGCGTGGTGTGGGCGACGATGCGGGCCAGCGTGGTCTTGCCCGTGCCGGGCGGGCCGTAGAAGATCACGCTCGAAAGCTGGTCGGCCTGGATCGCCCGCCGCAGCAGCCGCCCCGGCCCGAGGATGTGGGCCTGCCCCACGTACTCCTCCAGCGTGACCGGGCGCATGCGGGCCGCCAGCGGCGCCTTCTCGGCGAGCGTGCGCTCGCGGGCGTGGTCGAACAGGTCCATGGGCGTCGGGAAGTTAGGGACGCGCCGGAGGCGGGGCGCGCCCGGCCAATGCCGGGGGCGCTCAGTGCCCGGGCCGCACAGTGCCCGGGCCGCTCAGTGCCCGGGCACGTCAAAGGCTGGGCTGGTGCTGGGCCCAGGGCCGGGCGGCCTCGAAGGCGGCGGAGGCCTGGAGCACGGTCAGGTCGGCGAAGCGCCGCCCCACGATCTGCAACCCCACCGGCAGCCCGCCCCGCGCCACGCCGGCGGGCACCGTGGCCGCCGGGTTCTGGGTGAGGTTGAAGGGGTACGTGTAGGGCGTCCAGTTGCGGTGATCCATCGGGCCTTCCTTGAGCGCGTCGCGGATCTCGATTCCCGCCTTGAAGGCCACCAGCCCCATGGTGGGCGTGAGCAGCAGGTCGTAGCGCTCGAAGAAGCGCCGCATGCGATCCCAGGTGGCGTTGCGCTCGACCTGCGCCTTGACGAGCTCGACGGCCGTCAGCTTCAGTCCGCCCTCGACCAGCTTGACCAGGGTCGTGTCCATCCGGTCGCGCCAGGCGGGAAGCAGGTCGCCCGCCTGGCCGGCGGCACCGGCCATCCAGAACACCACGAACATCTTGAACGGGTCGCCCAGCCCGGGATCGACCTCCTCCACGTGCGCCCCCAGCTCCTCGAAGGTGCGGGCGGCCTTGGCTGCGACCGCGACCACCTCCGCATCCGCCTGGATGGTGCCGAGATCGGGGCTCCAGGCGACCCGCAGCCCCTTCACGCCGGCCCCGAGCCGGGCGGGGTAGTCGGCGGGCGGCGCTTCGAGCGACAGGCGATCGGCCTCGTGCGGGCCGGCCATCACGTGCAGCATCAGGGCGGCGTCGGCCACGGTGCGCGTCATGGGGCCGCTGTGCGAGAGGGCGTCCATGGCGCTGGCCGGGTAGGCGGGCACCCGCCCGAAGGAGGGCTTGAGGCCGTAGATGCCGCAGAACGCCGCCGGGATGCGGATCGAGCCGCCGCCGTCGGTGCCCAGCGCGAGCGGGCCCATCCCCGCGGCCACCTGCGCCGCGGCGCCGCCGCTGGAGCCGCCGGGCGTGAGGTCGGGATTCCAGGGGTTGCGCGTGACGCCGGTGAGCAGGGAATCGGTGACGCCCTTGCAGCCGAACTCGGGCGTGCAGGTCTTGCCGAGCAGGATCGCGCCGGCCGCCTTGAGCCGGGCCACCGCGGGCGCATCCTCCAGCGGCACGTCGTGCGCATAGGCCAGCGAGCCGCGCATGGTGCGCACGCCCGCGGTCGCCACCAGATCCTTCGCCGAGAACGGGATGCCGTGGAGCGGCCCCAGCGGCTCGCCGCGCTGCACGGCCTGCACGGCCTGCTCCGCGCGCCGGGCCGCCTCGAGCGCCTGCTCCGGCAGCAGCGTGCAGAACGCGTTCAGGCGCGGATTCAGCCGCTCGATCCGCTCCAGCACCGCCCGCACCAGCTCGACCGGCGAGAGGCGTTTGGCCCTGATCTCCGCGGCCGACGCGACGGCGGACTGGTACAGCAGCTCCTGGGATGCCATGGGGGCTCCTTAGCGGCCGGCGGATGCGGGCGGCTCGGCCGCCCCCGGCGTGAGGTGCTTGCGCGCCAGCGCCTGCAGGTTGGCCTGGAAGAAGGCGATCATCTTCGGTGGCGGCTGGAAGCGCGCCATCTTTTCCCAGCGTTCGAACTCGCCCTGCGCGCCCAGCTCCGGCCACCTGCGCAGCTGGCGCCGCTCCCGGTCGTAGTTCAGGCGCTGGGCGGCCTCGTACCCGAGCCAGTGGCACCAGCCGCGCGCATAGCTGTGGAAGGGCGTGCGGTCGGCGAGATGGGGCAGCCCGTAGGCCTGCGCGAATGTGGCCGCGGCGAGCTGCACGATGGCGTGCACGATGAACAGCGGCCTCGGGATGCGGCGCAGCAGGTAGACCTGGCCGGAGTCGTGGAACAACGGATAGCAGAACCGCAGGAAATCATCGAGGAACTCCTCCGGCGGCAGATCGGCCCGGGTCTGCCGCTCGCGCAGCTCCAGCCGGTCGATCCGCCGGTAGGCGAGCCCTGGGGGCGGCACGATGCCGAACCCCGCCAGGTAGGGCAGGATCGGCTCGACCAGCGGTTCGAGCGGCGTGCTGTCGTCGATCACGCGACCGCGGCAGAACTCGCACTCCAGCCCGAGCCCGTCCACCATGCGCAGCTCCTTGCCGGGAAACCGGCACACCCAGCAGCGCGGCGCGTCCTTGAAGCAGGGCTTGCAGACCTGCGCGCCGTGGTCGTTGTAGAAGGGCTGCCCGTCCGGGATCGCGCTCTTGCAGAGGTAGCAGATCATGGCGGCGCGTCTCCCGGCGGCGTGGCCGCGGCCGTGCGGCGTGCCCGTGCCCAGGCTAGCGCCTGCTCGAGCGTGGCGAGCCCGCCATCGAGCTGGAGCTCGAACGCCTGCTGGAGCAGGTCGCCCAGCTCCGGCCCCTGGCGCATGCCCAGCTCCAGCAGATGGCGCCCCCGCAGCAGGGGCTGGGGCGGACCCTCCCACACGCCCAGCGCCTGCGCCCGCTCGCGCAGCCATGCGCCGGCAGGGTAGGGGCCCTCCGCCGTGCTTGCGTCGCCGCTCGCGTCGCCGATTGCCCGGTGCTGGGCTTCGGCCAGCTCGAGCAGCCGCGGCAGAGAGATGCGCACCGCCAGCCGGCGCACTGCGGCATCCGCAGTGGCATCGGTGCCGCCGCCGCGCCGGGCATACAGCAGCCCGGGCCAGGGCAGCTCGAGGATCAGCGCCGCGACGGCCTTGATGAATCCCTCCTCGTTGGTCATCCGGGCCAGCAGCTGCCGGGTGGGCGCCTCGGCGGCGGCGGAGTGCTCCAAGGGCTGCCCCGCCCGGTCATGGTGGCCCGCCGCGCTCCCCAGCTCGTGACACAGCGCCGCAGCCAGCAGCACCAGGTCCTGCGCCTGAACGCCGCTCCGCAGCCGGGCGGCCGCATCCACGGCGCGCATGGTGCGCTCCCAGGGGCTCAGCCGCTCGCTGCCGGGCGGCGGCGCGGCCTGGAGCGCCGCCAGCTCCGGAAAGTAGCGCAGGATGCCGAGCGGCTCGGCGTAGGCGAACCCCACCGAGGGCGCCGGGGCGGCCAGCAGCAGCTTCTTGAACTCCTCCCAGGTGCGCTCGCGCGGCAGCTCGTGCAGGTCCAGCGCGCGGCACAGGCCGATCGTCTCGGGGGCGATGGTGAGGGTGAAGCGGCCGGCGAACTGCATGGCGCGCAGCACGCGCAGGGGGTCCTCCGCGAACGCCGGGCCCACGTGGCGGAGCACCCGTGCCGCCAGATCGCGGCGCCCCTGGAACGGGTCCAGCAGACGCCGCTCGAGGAAGGCGTAGCCCATGCTGTTCATGGTGAAATCGCGCCGGGCCGCCGCGTCCTCGAACGTCATGCCCGGGTCGGGCGTGACGTGGAACCCCCTGTGGCCCTTGCCGATCTTGCTCTCGCGCCGGGGCACGCTCACGTCGTACTCGGCCGTGGGCGTGGCAAGCTTGAGCACGCCGAAGTGGCGCCCCACGGCATGGACGGGCCCGAACGCCGCCAGCACTTTCTGCAATTTGCGCAGGGCGAGCCCGAACACCTCGACGTCGAAGTCCTTGCTGTGGGGATAGCCCAGCAGGCCATCGCGCACCGTGCCCCCGACCAGGATCGGCCGGCCCCCGGCGCCCGCGACGGCCCGCCCGATGCTGAACAGCTCCGGCGTGAGCAGGATGGGAGTCTCTCCGGAAGTCATCGGCGGAGCCTGAGGTGGCGGCGCGGGGAGGCGAGGTGGCGGGCGCGCCGGCGTGGCCAACGCCGCGTGCCCTATCCCTGGGCGCGGGCGACCAACTCGAAGATGACCTTCACCCGGTCCTGGACGGCGATCGTGCCGAACAGGAAGCGGTAGGGGACGATGCCGAAATCCGTGTGCCGCAGATCGATCTCGCCGCTCGCGCGCAGCTCGTTGCGGGCCAGCGAGACGCGCACCGGCACCTGCACCGGCTTCTCCACGTCCCGGATGCGCAGCACCAGCGAGAGCAGCAGCTCGGGCGGCCCACCCTCGATCCTGGCCGTGGTGGCGACGATGCGCGGATAGCGGGCCTCATCGAGCTGATCCGCGCCGAGCATGGAGCTGCGGATGGCATCGCGCATCCACTCGGCGATGGTCGCCTCGAGCCCGAGCCTGGCGCGCGGATCGGGCGGGTCCACCTCCAGCGAGGACACCGGCACGCTGAGCTGTACCGTCGATGCGGCGATCCGCTCCCGATGCAGGTTGACCAGCCCCGCGATCCCTTCCGCGACGATGACATGATCGTGGGCCAGCAGCGCAAGCTTCCCCTCGCTGTACGTGCGCACCCAGAGGGTGCTCGCGCGCGGATCGATCGTGAAGACCTCGACGCCCTGCTGCGCCGGCGCCCGGGCCGCCAGCACCGGAACGACCGCGAGCGCGAGGACGGCGGCAAGCCAGAATCTGTTCATGATCCGAGCGATGGAGAACCCCGGCCCGGGGAGGGGCAGGGGCTAAGCTACCCGCAGCATGGCATCGTGGTGAGCGCCCGAGGGCTGCCGGGGCTATCCTGTGCCCAGCCGCGTCGCAGGAAAAGCCATGCCGACCGGAAGCCGATTCGCCCCGTACCAGACCCTCGTGCCCCGCTCACGCGAGGCCGACCGCGCACCGCACAGGAGTGTCGCCACTATGCCCGACCGCCCCGGGCATGTCAAAAGCCTTTCGCGTCAATAGCCTCTGCGTCCAGAACGCGCAGCGGTCCCCCACGCCCCACGGCGACGGCAGGACGGGAGGCTCCCAGCCGATCGCCCGCGGCGGGTCGAAATCGGCCGCCGCCTGCCCGGTTGACCTGGCGCAGCCCGCGTTTTCGCTTGACAGAACGGGGCGCCTGCCCCATCGTTTTACGTTTGACGGGGGCTCGCCCGTGCCCGGCGCCAGCGGCGCCCTTGGTACGGCGGCGCGACCCCACTGCCGTGCCCCAGCGTCGGGAGGATCGTACGATGACCCTCGGCCTGCGCTCCCACCACTGCGGCGACCTGCGCACCACCCACGTCGGCCAGACCGTGCTCGCGATGGGCTGGGTGGATCGGCGCCGGGACCACGGGGGCGTGATCTTCGTGGACCTGCGCGACCACACGGGCGTGCTGCAGGTGGTCTTCAAGCCCGAGGTCAACGCGGAAGCGCACGGGCTGGGCGATTCGCTGCGCCACGAGTTCGTGATCGCGGTGCAGGGCCGGCTGGCCCCGCGCGAGGAGGGCAACGTCAACCCCAAGCTGGCCACGGGGGAGGTGGAGCTGCTCGCCGAGCGCCTCGAGGTGCTCAACACCGCCAGGCCGCTGCCCTTCGCCGGCGAGGAGGAGGGCGTGGACGAACGGCTGCGCATGAAGTACCGCTACCTGGACCTGCGGCGGGGGCCCATGCAGCGCAACCTGCGGCTGCGGGCGCACGCCGCGCGCATCGTGCGCAGCCACCTGGACGCGGCGGGGTTCTGCGAGATCGAAACGCCGGTGCTGACGCGCTCCACGCCGGAAGGGGCGCGGGACTACCTCGTGCCCTCGCGGGTCAACCCGGGACAGTTCTACGCCCTGCCGCAGTCGCCGCAGTTGTTCAAGCAGATTCTCATGATCGGGGGGTTCGACCGCTACTACCAGATCGTGCGCTGCTTCCGGGACGAGGATCTGCGCGGGAACCGCCAGCCCGAGTTCACGCAGGTGGATCTCGAACTCACATTCGTCGAGCCCGAGGAGATCTTCGCGCTGATCGACGGCCTGTTCGCCCGGCTGTTCCGGGAGACCATCGGCGTCGAAGTGCCCTTGCCCATCCCGCGCATGACGTACCAGGAGGCGATGGATCGCTTCGGCAGCGACGCCCCCGACATGCGCTTCGGCCTGGAGCTGGTGCAGCTCACCGACCTCGTCGCCCGGAGCGGCTTCAAGGTCTTCGCCCAGGCCGCGGCCGCCGGAGGGCAGGTGCGCGCGATCCGCGTGCCGGGCGGCGCCCAGTTCTCCCGCAAGGAGCTGGACGAGCTGACCGAATTCGTCGCCATCTATGGCGCCAAGGGCATGGCCTGGGTCAAGCGGCTCGACTCCGGCTGGCAATCGCCCATCGCCAAGTTCTTCTCGGCGGCCGAGCAGAATGCCATCGAGCAGCGGCTGGAGCTCCGGGAGGGCGACCTGGCGGTGTTCTGCGCCGATGCGGAGAAGGTGGTGCTCGATGCCCTGGGCAACCTGCGCAAGGAGATCGCGCGCCGCTCGGGGCTCATCGACGAGCGCGCCTTCAAGTTCGTCTGGGTCACCGATTTCCCGCTGCTCGAATACGACGAGCAGGAACAGCGGCTCGCCGCCAAGCACCATCCCTTCACCGCGCCCGTGGTCGAGGATCTGGAGCGCCACGGCGCAAGCGACCCGCTCAAGATCCGCGCCCGCGCCTACGATATCGCGCTGAACGGGGTGGAGCTGGGCGGCGGCAGCATCCGCATGCACAAGCCCGAGCTTCAGCAGCGCGTGTTCCGGCTGCTCGGCATGAGCGAGCAGGAGGCCGAGCGGCGGTTCGGCTTCCTGCTCGAGGCGCTCGGCTACGGCGCGCCGCCCCATGGGGGCATCGCCCTGGGCTTCGACCGCATCATCATGTTCCTCGTCGGCACCGCCTCGATCCGCGACGTGATCGCGTTCCCCAAGACGCAGAAGGCCGCCGACCTGATGGTGCAGGCCCCTGCCGACGTGGACGACCGCCAGTTGCGCGAGCTGGGCATCCGCCTGCGCCGCCCCTGACGCGGCGAGGCTCCTGCCCGCGCCGGCGCCGGTTGTGTCCGGCCGGGAAACCGGCTAGATTCAGTTCGGGATGCCGGGAGCGGCTTCGGCGGCCCGTCCGCGTGATGCCGGCACGCCCGGCACCGCCAGAGCGTAGGGCAGGGGCACTTGGCCGGAGATCGGCGTGGCGACAGTCGAGGCGGGCGCAGTCCCCAAGACCAGGGAAGCGGTGCTGCGGGCCCTCAAGGGGCTGTATGCGCCGCTGCAGGAGTTCTGGGGCGACGCGAACCTGTTCCGCGTGGCCGCGGTGCCGATCCTCTCCCGCTCCGGGATGGCGGCGCTGGCCGACCCGGTCAAGGCGCACACTTTCGCGGAGCAGGTATACCAGCAGGTGCTGCGCATCCGCGCGGCCCATTTCCGCCCCGTGACCTCGCTCCCCACGCTGGACACCGTGTACAAGGGCGTCAGCAACGCATACATGAACACGCCGCTGCGCCAGGGCGCCCTCTGGCTGGCCTATCGCTTCCAGCAGTTGGCGGTGAAGTACCTGGCCACCGCGGAAGCGCAGGCCGCGCTGTCCCGCATCTATACGGCGCTGGATCAGAACCGGGAGCGCATCGCGACGGAGCTGAACGCCAGCCCGACCCTGACCCTGGATGCCCTGGAGGCCACGCTCGCCGGCGTGATGCGCGACTCGCTCGGCGCCAGCATGACCCGCTTCAACGCGGGGGCCCTGGCCGGGTTGCTGGTGGAGCGCCTGCGGGAGCTTTCGCGCCAATCGCCCGATCTGGGGATCATCCCGGGCGAGGTGACGGCCGGCGCGGGCGATGCCCGGGTGCTGGCCATCTTCACCGAATCGGCCCGCACCGCCGAGCTCAACGAGGCCCGCGCCCGCTTCGCCCGTCTCCCCGAAGACGAGAAGATGAAGCGCTTCGAGACGTTCAAGAAGCAGCTCATGCAGAACATCCGGGATGTGGCACCGTTCGCCCCCATCAGCTTCGAGAAGTTCTGCGAGGCGGTGGAGGCCAGCCTGTATCCCTATCCCTACCCGCTGGAATGGGTGCGTTCCTTCCTCAAGCCCATCCATTCCAACGCCGCCCAGAGCGCCACGTTCGACAACTGCATGTCCGTGGCCAGCGTCCATCAGCGCTACCAGAAGCTCAGGGAGGAGAAGAGCGCCAACGTCGTGATGCTCGAGCTGGGCAAGGCGTTCGCGCTTTCGGCGTTCAAGGCCGTGCAGGCGGAGTCCACCCGCCAGTTCATGAAGGAGCTCGATTTCGCCGGCGAGTTCGGCTGGCCGACGACCGTCGCCGAGCTGAAGGCGCGGCTGGCGGAATCCCGACCGAATTAGCGCATGATCCCTGATTTGGGACGTTCTGCCCCATTGCGGGCCGTGTGAGCCCTGGACGGAACCCGCCCGCGGACGCAGGACATGTTACAGGGCGTGACAGAGCGTGCTCGGCGGGTTATCGGCTCCTGGCATCGAACCTGCTGCGCTGCGGTTACGGCATGGAGCAGCACCTCGGCAGCGGCGGCGCTCGCGTGCGCCGCCATCGTTGCGGCCCCGTGCCGCGTTCGCATGCTATCTCTGTCAAGGGGATCCAGGCATGATCAAGAGCATTCTCACCGCGATCGATGGATCGCCGGCCTCCCTGGCCGGCCTGCGGGAAGCGGTCAAGTGGGCGGAATTGCTGGGTGCCGATCTCCGGGTGATCTTCGTCGAGGACGAGGAGCGGTTCGTCTATTACCCCGCCATCTCCTCGTTCGAGGGCGGGATGGCCGTGCCGATCACCCTGCCGGAAGAAGACCTCGCGAAGGAGAACGCCAAGGTACGTGCCGAGACCGATGCCGTCCGCAAAGAGCTCGATGCCGCGCTCAAGGGCAGGAAGGTCAAGGCCTCCTTCACCTCGCCGCGGGGCAACATCAACGAGCTGCTGATCTCCGAGGCGCGCCAGGCGGATCTGGTGGTGATGGGTCGGCGGGGCAAGAACGACCCGCCCGGTTCCACGAAGCCCGGCCCCACCACCGAGACGCTGATCCAGGATGCGCTGCGGCCGGTGCTGGTCGTGCCGGCCAGCGGGCGCACCAGCGGCCCGGTGCTGTTCGCCTACGATGGCAGCAAGGGCGTGAACCGGGTGCTGCCGGTGGGCACCTTCCTCGCGGAGCAGGCCAAGCTTCAGGCCGCCGTGATCACGGTGGATGACGACGCCCGCAAGTGCGATGCCCTCCACCACATGGCCAAGCGCTACCTGGCGCCCCACGGCATCGAGCCCAAGCTGATCAGGAAGCGCGGCAAGGCCATGGCCCACATCGTCGAGGCCTCGGACCAAGAGCAGGCCGGCCTGATCGTGATGGGCGCGTTCGGCCAGAGCCCGATCCGCCAATTGTTCTTCGGCAGCACCACGCTCGAGGTGCTGGAAAAGGCCAACTGTCCCGTGCTGCTGATGGCCTGAGGCCGCGCGGCGGCGGGCGGCTCCCGACGGCGCCGCAGCGCCGGCCGCGCGAAGAGCGCGGGCGGGCGCCCCGTGCCGCCCTTGGCACCGCTCGGGCCGGGGAGTCCCAGCGCCGACCGGCCCCGGCGCTCGACCAGCCGTTGGCGCCGGGGGAGCGTCCGGCGCCCCGGGAACCCCTCTCCCGCACCGCACGCCCGGAAGCTTCCCGTGACTGCGATCCCGCATCCCGACGCGCGTCCGAGCGTTGCCGCAGCGCGCCCGCTGCCCGATGACGCCCGCATCCTGATCGTCCGCTTCGGCTCGCTGGGCGACGTGGTCAAGTGCACGGCGCTGCCGCGCCTGATCCGGGCGCGCTACCCCCGCGCCCACCTGACCATGCTCACCTCGGAAGCCTTCGCCGAGCTGATCCGCGACAACCCCCACCTGGACCGGGCGCTGGCCTACGAGCGCCGCAGCGGCCTGGCCGGGCTGCTGGCGCTCGGCGAGCGCCTGCGGGCCGAGGGCGTGCACCTGCTGGTGGACGTGCACAAGAGCTTGCGCAGCCGGCTGCTGCGGGCCATCGTGGGCGCCCCTGGCGTGGCCTATTCCAAGCGTACCTGGCAGCGGTTCCTGCTGATCCGCTTCCGCTGGAACACCTACGACCGGGCGCGGGGGAAGGAGGAGGACTTCCTCGCGGCCGTGGCGCCCTACGGCGTGGTGGACGACGGCCGCGGCAGCGAGGTCAGCGTGGCGCGCTTCGACCGGGACGATCTCTGGCGGCAGCGCTTCGCCGAAGAGCTGGAGCGGCTCGCGACCTGGCGCCGCGAGGGGCGGCCCGTGCTCGGGCTCGCCCCGGTGGCGGCCTGGGAGCTGAAGCGCTGGCCGATGGCCCACGTGCTCGAGCTGGCCCGCGCCTTCCGGCGCGAAACCGGGGGCGGGCTGGTGCTGTTCGGCGGCCCCGGGGACGGGGATGTGGTTGCCCTGGGCGGAGAGCTCGGCCCGCCGGCGCTCTCGCTGGTGGGACGCACCAGCCACCTGGAATCGGCGTACTTCGCCTCGCTCTGCGACGTGGTCGTGGCCAACGACACCGGCATGAGCCACCTGGCCGAGGCGGCGGGCACCGACGTGATCACCCTGTTCGGCCCCACCTCCCGCGAGCTGGGCTACTATCCCGTGCGACCCGGCAGCGTCGCGCTGGAGCGCGACCTGCCCTGTCGGCCCTGCACGCGCATGGGAGAGGGTCGCTGCACCCACCCCTGGCCCCGGGCGTGTCTCCAGGCCATCGCGCCGGCCGAGGTGCTGGGCCATGTGCTGGACCACGTCCTGCGCAAGGGCGCGAAACGGCGCGGCACCGACCCGGAGCGAATGCCATGCGCCGGCAGGAACCCCTGATGCTCCCGACGCCGATGCGTGGGTTCTACCACTGGGTGCTCCTGCCGGCCGCGCTGGCCGGCGCCGCCCTGCTGGCCCTGGGCAGCCGCAAGCTGCGCGCGAACCTGCTCGCGCGGCGGGGGGTGTGGTACCGGTTCGCCCAGGCGCTGCCCCGGCGCGATCCCGCCCGGCCGCTGGTCTGGTTCCACGTGGCCAGCGCCGGCGAGCTGCTCCAGGCCGAACCGCTCCTGCGCCGCCTGCGGGCTGAGGGGGCGCAGCTCGTGCTGACGCTCTCCTCCGTCAGCGGGCTGGGCTGGGTGCAGCGCCGCATGGCCTGGCCCGAGCTGATCTGGGCCGATCTGCTGCCGTTCGACCTGCCCGGCGCCGCCCGGCGGCTGCTGGCCGCGTTGCGCCCGGACGCGCTCGTCTACGTCCAGGCCGATCTCTGGCCGGGGCTGGTCTGGGAGGCGCGCCGGCGCGGCATCCCGCAGGTGCTTCTCGCCGCGCGGCTGGGCGCAGAGCCCGCCGCTCCCCTGCGCCCGCACTACCGCGAGCTGTACCGCAGCCTGACGCGCATCCTGGCGCTGAGCGAGGCCGACCGCGAGCGGCTGGCGCGGCTGGTGCCCGGCCACCCGCACCTGACGGTGGGGGGCGACCCCGGCATCGAGACGGTGTTCGCCCGCCTGGCGGAGGCCGCGGCACCGCCGCTGCCGGCGGGCTTCATCCCGGCGGGGGCGACCGTGCTCATCGTCGGCAGCAGTTGGCCCGCCGATGAGGCGCGCTGGCTGCCCGCCGCCCGGGACGCGCTGGCTGCCGATCGCAACCTGCGCCTGATCGTGGCGCCCCACGAGCCGGCCGAGCCCGGCCTGCGCGCCCTGGAGACGGCGCTGGCGGCCCACGGCACCGTGCGCCTCTCGCGGCTCGCAGCACACGCCGGTTCGGGGGGTGCGGCGCCGGAGGACGCCCCGACCGCGCGGGCGCTGCTGGTGGATTCGGTGGGCAAGCTGGCCGGGCTGTACCGGGCCGGCACCGTGGCCTACGTGGGCGGGGGCTTCACGACGGGCGTCCACAACGTCGCCGAGCCGGCCGCCGCCGGCGTGCCGGTCGTGTTCGGTCCCCGCCACCGCAAGTCGGCAGCGGCGCAGGTGCTGCTCGAGGCGGGCGCGGCCTTCGCCGTGGCCGATGCGGCGGCGGCACGGCGCGCGCTCTCGGCGCTCCTGGCCGAGCCCGAGCGGGCGCGTGCTCTCGGCGAGCGCGCCCGGGCCGCCATGGTCGCGCTGGCCGGCGCCGCCGAGCGATGCCACGAGGCGTTGCGCGCCACCGTCCCCGCGCTGGGTGGCACGCCCGGCCGGTGACGGGCGGCCTCACCTCCTACCCCTCTCCCGGGGGAGAGGGGTGCTTCGATCCGCGCGACCTCACCTCTTGGCCCCTCCTCTCGCTGCGCTCGGGGCAGGCTTGCTGGGGGCGAGGGGGTGCTGCGATCCGCGCGGATGGCCTGTCCGAGGCTCCCTCCCTCTCTTGAGCGAGAGGGAGGGCCGGGGAGGGTGAGGCCCGCGTGCGAAGGAAGTGCTTGGTTTCGCAGAAGACTCAACGCCCGCTCAGGCGGGATCGTCGGGGCGGAAGAACTCGATGATCGTCCGGTGGAGGCTCTCGGGCTCCGGCTCGTCGCCGGCTCCCACATACACGATGGCATCCGGCAGCCCGCCCGCCAGCGGCACCTGCACCACCTCCCCCTTCTGCACCGCGGGGGTGACCACGTAGCGCGGCAGGATCGAGATGCCCTGGGCGGCCGCCACGAGGCTCACGCTGGTCTCGATGCTGTCGAGCTCCAACGTGGGGTTGACGGCGATGCCCCACTTCTCGAACTGCTGGCCGACGATTGGGGCGAAGCCGGCCTTGGTGCCCACGAACGGCTCGCCTTCCAGGTTGGCGGGCTCGATCAGTGGCCGCCCCGCCAGCCGGTGGCGCGGCGGGACGATCACCTGGAGCGGGCTCCGGAAGAAGACCTCGCTCCATACCCCGTGCTGCGAGGGGTCGCGCAGCGTAAACACCAGCTCCGCCTCGCCCTGGTGCACGAGGTCGGCGGAGCGCCGCCGGAAGATGCTGAGCAGCTCCAGACTGACGTGGGGGTAGCGGTCGTAGAAGCGGTTGAGGCGCGGGGCGAAGATGCGGATCTGCAGGCTGACCGCAGCGGCGATCCGCACCACCTGGCGCGACGTCCCCTTCAGGGAGGCCACCGACCTTTCGAGCTGGGCCACCTGCTGGAACACGCGGCGGGCGCTCTTGAGGAACTGCTCGCCTTCGGCCGTGAGCCGCACCGGGCGGGCGGCGCGGTTGACCAGCCTGAACCCGACCCGGGCCTCCAACTGCTGGATGCGCCGGCTGAACGCGGGCTGCGTGATGGCGCATTCCCGCGCCGCCTGGCTGAAGCTGCGCGTGCGGGCCAACGCCAGGAAGTGCTCCAGCTCCTGCAGATCCCAGATCATCGTACCTCCGAACCATCCGCAATCCATGCATTTCAAGCATAATGCCATAACCAGATAGCATTGGCACAGAGGATTCCAGTTGTATAAACATAGGCTTCGGTCCTGATGGCGCGACTGCCTGGGGAAGGGCAAGGGGGATCGGCTCGGGAGCATCTCCAGAGGCAGGGGGTGCTCCCGATTTCCTTTGCGCCGTAGACTCCCCGAAAGGCATCATCCGTGGCGAAAAAATCGTACAATGTAGCGATCAGCGACGCGCGCTGCCGCTCGTGCGGGGTGTGCTGGGACGTCTGCCCCACCAAGGTGCTGGGGTGGAAGCCGCCGCTGAACAAGGCGATCGTGAAGGAGCTGTCCGCCTGCACGGGCTGCAAGCTGTGCGAGTGGCTGTGCCCGGATTTCGCGATCGTCGTCCGAACGGAGGGGGTGGTGAACATGGCCAGACCGATTCCCGAGCCCGCGCGAGGTCGGATATGACCCGGCGCCTGCTGATGGGCAGCGAGGCGATCTGCGAAGGCGCCATCGCCGCAGGGGTGCGCTTCTATGCGGGGTACCCCATCACGCCGGCCACCGAGGTCGCCGAGTTCATGTCGGCGCGCATGCCCCAGGTGGGCGGCTCCTACGTGCAGATGGAAGACGAGATGGGCAGCTTCGCCGCTGCGATGGGCGCCTCCTGCGCCGGCGTGAAGGCGATGACCGCCAGCTCGGGGCCGGGGCTGGCCCTGATGCAGGAGGAGATCGGCCATGCCATCGCCGGGGAGATCCCGGTGGTGCTGGTGAACGTGGGGCGCCACGGCCCGGGTATCGGCAACGCCACGGGGTCGGCGCAGATGGAGGTGATGCAGGCCAAGTACGGCCCCAACGGCGACTGCCCGATGATCGCCCTCAGCCCCTCGACGATCGAGGAGGCGTTCTGGCTGACGGTGAAGTGCGTGAACCTGGCCGAGCGCTACCGCACGCCGACGATCCTGCTCACCGAGGGGCTGCTGGCGCTCCAGCGCTCCGTGGTGGACCTGCCCGACTACGGCAAGGTCGAGACCTGGGAGCGGCCGCGGCCCGAAGGCGCGCCGAGCGAGTACGCCAACCCCTACATGGCGACGTCGCTCACCGCGGTGCCGCCGATGGGCGATTTCGGCACGGGCTACCGCTCAATCTTCCGCACCGGCGGCATCCAGCCGCAGCACGGCGCCAAGATGACCCGCTTCGAGGCGCAGCACTTCTCGACCACCCGGCTCAACCAGAAGGTCGAGGCCCACCGCGACGAGCTGGCCCTGACCGAGGCGCTCCAGACCGAGGACGCCGACGTACTCTACGTGGCCTTCGGCACCCAGTTCCACCCGGCGCGGGCCGCCATGCAGATGGCGCGCGCCAAGGGCATCAAGGCCGGCGTGCTGCGGCTGATCACCATCTGGCCGTTCCCCGACAAGGCCATCCGCCAAGCCGCCCAGCACGCCAAACTGGCCGTCGTGCCCGAGATGAACCTGGGGCAGCTGCGCGGGCTGGTGACCCAGGCCCTGGCCGGCTCCGGCATCCGCATCGATGGGGTCAACCACGTCAACAGCCTCACCATCACGCCCCAGGAAATCCTGGCCAAGACGGAGGACATGCTGCGATGAGCACCGTGATCGCCACCCAGGCAGTCGCCAAGCCCAACCCGATGGCCAACCTGGACGAGCTGGTCGAGCAGTACGGGCGCGTGCCGGCCGAGCACTTCCGCTATTGCCCGGGCTGCGGGCTGGGGATGGCCCAGAGCGCGCTGATGCGCGCCTTCCAGCGCCTGCAGATCGACATGAGCCAGGTGGCGGGGGCCGGGGGCAGCGGCTGCTACTCCATCATGGGCCATTACCTGAATATGGGCGTGCTGCACGGCGGCCACGGTCGCGGCGCGGCCATGGCCACGGGCATGAAGCTGGCCAATCCCCACCTGACGGTGGTCAACCTGCAGGGCGATGGCGATTCGCTCTCGATCGGCGGCAACCACACCATCCACGCGGCCCGGCGCAACATCGACGTCACCGTGGTCATGTTCAACAACTTCGGCTACGGCGATACGGGCGGGCAATACGGCGCCACGACGCCCAAGGGCAGCTTCACCGAGACTTCGCCCTACGGCATGCCCGAGGAGCCGTTCGACGCCTGCAAGCTGATGATCGGCGCGGGGGCCACCTTCGTCGCCCGGAGCACCGTCTACCACGCCGTGCACCTGACCAAGGTGCTGGCCGAGGCCATCGCCTGGAAAGGGTTCTCGTTCGTCGAGGTGATGCAGCACTGCCACGTGCTGTGGGGCAAGCGCAACGGCATGCCCAAGGCCACTGACATGCTGAACTACTACCGCGACAATTCGGTCTTCTCCACGCCCAACCTCAAGCGCGAGGAGCAGGAGGGCAAGTTCGTGCTGGGCGTGCTGCACAAGCAGGCCCGGCCCGAGTTCACCGAGGAGTACGCCAAGATCCGCAAGCTCGCCGCGGCGCGCGCCGGAGGGCAGGGGCTCTCGCCGCTCAACACCGGGGGTGCGGTATGAGGATGGAGGTGCGTTTCGCGGGCACGGGCGGGCAGGGGCTGGTCAAGGCCGCCGCGGTGCTGGCCCATGCCCTGGGAGTCGAAGCCAGCTACGAGGTGGTGCAGACGCAGTTCTACAGCGGCCAGATCAGCGGCGGCCCCTCCTGCGGCGACGTGGTGCTGGGCGATTCGGCGATCGAGTACCCCTGGGTGATGCACCCCGACATCCTGGTGGCGATGTCGCAGCCCTCGGTGTACGACCACTCCGCGAACGTCGTCCCGGGGGCGAAGGTTCTCGTGGACGACATCATGGTCACCGACGTGGCCACCATTCCCGCGGGCGTGGAGATCTACTGGGCGCCGTTCACCAGGCTCGGAGACGAGGCCGGCTTCCGCAAAGCCGCGAACGTCGCGGCGCTGGGGGTGTTCGCCAGCTTCTCGGGGCTGCTCAGCTATGCGCAGATCGAGCAGGCCGTCGTGAAGCTCGCGCCCGGCAACCGCAAGATCAACCTCGCGGCACTCCGGCTCGGCTTCGACGCGCGCCCCAACCCGCACGTGCGCAAGCTGGGCGAAGCCTCGGCCTACGTGGCCCCGGCGTTCCGCGGGGTGTGAAGGCGGCGGCCCCCACCCCGGCCCTCCCCCGCAAGGGGGGAGGGAGAACGGCTCTGGAGCATGATCGCAGCCGTGCTCACCGGCTCGACGCGTCGGCGCTGGTTTCCCCTCTCCAGTACCGATGGAGAGGGGTGGCCCGCTGAAGGCGGGACGGGGTGAGGCCGCGCGCGGCCGCCACAACATAGGGGGAGCCCCGACATGAGAATGGAAATCCGCTTCGCCGGCGTCGGCGGCCAGGGGCTGGTGCGGGCCAGCATCGTGCTAGCCGAAGCCGCGGGCATCCAGGCCGGCCTGCACGTGGTGCAGACCCAGTTCTACGGCTTCGAGACCGAAGGCGGGCCCTCCTGTGGCGACGTGGTGCTGGGCGATGCGCCGGTCGAGTACCCCTGGGTGCGCCAGCCGGACCTGCTGGTGGCGATGGCCCAGCCCGCCGTCTATGAGCATGCGCCCTTCATGCGTCCCGGCACGCGCATGCTGGTGGACGACCTGTTCGTCACCGACGTGGCCATGGTCGACCGCGGCGTCACCGTGCTCTGGGCGCCCCTCACCAAGCTGGCCGACCAGGCCGGCTTCCGCAAGTCGGCCAACATGGTCGCCCTCGCCGCCTGCGCCCGCCTGACGGGGCTGCTGACCTACGACCGCGTCGAATCGGCCCTGCGCGCCGCCGGCCCCGGCCACTTCAAGGTCAACCAGCAGGCCCTGCGGCTGGGCTGGGAGGCCGACTTGCGCAGCCACGTCTTCGCCCCCGGCGAGAAGTCCGCATACATGGAAGAGGGCTTCCGCGGCGTGTGAATGCGGGACCTCACCCTCCCCGGCCCTCCCTCTCCCCGGGGAGAGGGAGGGGGCACCGCACGGGCTACGGTGGCTGATCGGAGCCCCTCTCCCTGGGGAGAGGGGCTGTGATAGGCTCCGGAGGCTAATATCGAACCCCGTCCCTCTCCTTCCGGAGAGGGGGGCCCCGGGAGGGTGAAGCCGCGCCGTCGGCCACAGGCGCTGGGCTGGGAACCCTTCCGCGAGGGCGGGGTGAGGGTTTCCGACCGCCCAGCCGCTTACAGGTGAATCGCCCGCTTGTCGACGCCCAGCGCCGCCTCCTTGACGGCCTCGGAGAGGGTGGGGTGGGCATGGACGGAGCGGGCGAGGTCCTCCGCGCTGGCCCCGAACTCGAAGGCGAGCGCCGCTTCGGCGATCACGTCGGAGGCGCGCGGCCCGATCACGAGCACGCCCAGCAGCCGGTCGGTGCCGGCGTCGGCGATGATCTTCACCAACCCGTCGGTCTCGCCCATGCACTTGGCGCGGGGCGTGGCCTGGAAGGGGTAGCTGCCCACGCGGTACGCCCGGCCCTGCGCCTTCAGCTCCTCCTCGCCCACGCCCACCCAGGCGATCTCGGGCCAGGTGTAGACGATCCAGGGGATCGCGGCATAGTTCACGTGGCCGTGGCGCCCCGCCATCGTCTCGACCGCGGCCACCCCTTCGTCCATCGCCTTGTGGGCCAGCATCGGCCCGGCGATCACGTCGCCTACCGCGTAGATCGAGGGCACGCCGGTGCGGTAGTCGCCATCGACGGGGATGCGCCCGTGCCGGTCCAGCGCCACGCCCACCTCCGCCAGCCCCAGCCCGGCGGTATAGGGCCGGCGGCCGACGGCCACGAGCAGCCGGTCACCCTCGATGGCGATCGGCTCGCCCGGCGCCCCCTCGGGGGTGACCGGCCGCGCGGTGACGCGCACCGCGCCGGCCGTCCGCTCGACCCCCGTCACGCGCATGGCCAGGTGGAACTGCAAGCCCTGCCTGGCCAGCACGCGCTGGGCCAGCCGCTGCACCTGGCCATCGAGGGTACCGAGCAGGGCCGGCAGCAGCTCGACCACGCTCACCTCCGCCCCGAGCCGCCGCCAGACGGAGCCCAGCTCGAGGCCGATCACGCCGGCGCCGATGACGATCAGGTGCCTGGGCACCTCGGGCAGCGCGAGCGCCTCGGTCGAGCTGACGATCCGGTCGCCATCGAACGGGACGCCCGGCAGCGCGGCGGGCTCGCTGCCCGTGGCGAGCAGGATGCGTCCCGCGCGAAGCGTGCGCTCGCCGGCACCGCCGCTGCCGCCCTCGGCCGTGACGGCCACCGCGTCCGGCCCGACCAGGCGCGCCGTTCCCGCCACGGGCGTCACCTTGTTCTTGCGGAACAGCGAGGCGATGCCGGAGGTGAGGTCGCCCACGACCTTGTCCTTGCGCGCCATCATCGTGGCCAGATCGAGCCGCACGTCGCCCACCACCACGCCGTGGCGGGCCAGCCCCTCGCGGGCCATCAGGTAGTGCTCGCTGCTGTCGAGCAGGGCCTTGCTGGGGATGCAGCCCACGTTGAGGCACGTGCCGCCCAGCGTGGGGCGCTTCTCGACGCAGGCGACCTTCATGCCGAGCTGCGCCGCGCGGATGGCCGCCACGTACCCGGCCGGTCCGCCGCCGATCACCACCAGATCGAACCGCTCCGCCTCCGCCATCGGGTCTCTCCCGCTTGGGTGTAGCCGCCGAAGCTGCGCCGGCCCCGATTCCAGCGGGCTCGCGCGCAACGGAGCAGGCTACCACGAGCCCGGCGCGCCCGTGTAGGGGCCGGAAGGCGCTGGGACATGCGGTGTGCGGCGAAAAACGTCCGGCGGCGGCACCCGTATCCTCCGTGTTCCCGGTCGCTGGTGCTTGCATTTCCCCTGCGGATTGGTGAACATGGGTTCAGTCTGGTGGGGGGGGAGCCAATCCGGGGGAGCCACGATGGACGAGCAGAGACCCAGCCTGCCGCCGATGCAGGGGAGGGGCACGAGCCTCAACCCGGCCAACCGCTTCGAGTGCATCGATATCCAGCCCGAGATGGACTGGCTCGACGAGACCACCACCGAAGAGCTGCTGACCCGGCGGGTGCGCACCCAGTACCTCGTCGATACCTCGCGGGAGATTCTTTCCCGCAACGAGAGCCCCGACCTGCCGTTCCGGTACAGCCTCAACCCCTACCGGGGCTGCGAACACGGCTGCATCTACTGCTACGCGCGGCCGACCCACGAGTACCTGGGCTTCTCGGCCGGGCTCGATTTCGAGACGCGGATCATGGTCAAGCGCGAGGCGCCCCGGCTGCTGGAGCGGGCGCTGCGCGCGCCGCGCTGGACGCCGGAGCCGATCATGCTCTCGGGCAACACCGATTGCTACCAGCCCGTCGAGCGCCGGCTGGCCCTGACGCGCGGCTGCCTGGAGGTGCTGCTGCGCTTCGGCAACCCCGCGGCCGTCATCACCAAGAACGCGCTGATCCTGCGCGATCTCGACGTGCTGGCCGAGCTGGCCCGGCGCCGGCTGGTGGTCTGCACCCTCAGCGTGACCACGCTCGACCCCACGCTGGCCGAGGCGATGGAGCCGCGCGGCTCGCGACCGGAGAAGCGGCTGGAGGCGATCGAGCGGCTGGCCGCCGCCGGCATTCCGACCACGGTCAACGTGGCCCCGGTCATCCCCGGCCTGACCGACCACGAGACGCCCGCCATCCTCAAGGCGGCCGCGGCCCGGGGCGCGGTCGGCGCGGGCTACATCCTGCTGCGCCTGCCCCACGGCGTGAAGGAGCTGTTCGCCGCGTGGCTGCACGAGCACGTGCCCGAGCGCGCCGCGCGCGTCCTGCACGCCGTCGAGGATACGCGCGGCGGGCGGCTCAACGACCCGCGCTTCGGCACGCGCCACTCGGGCACCGGCGCCCGCGCTGACGCCATCGCCCACCTGTTCGCGCTGCACTGCCGCCGGCTGGGGCTGGAGACGCGCCGATTCGACCTGATCACCGACGGCTTCCGCCGACCCGACTCCGGCCGGCAGCTCGACCTGCCGCTGTGAGCGGCGACCTCACACCCGCCGCAGGGGCGGGGCAAGCACCTCCGCGGTTTGCAGGATCAGCGCCACCTCCTGGGTGACCTCCTCCTGGCGCAGCATGTTCCGGCGCAGGGCCATCTCATCCATGGTGGTCTCGATGCGTCGGCCGGCGTGCTCCATGTGGGCCAGCCGGAACCGGTTCTCGGCCGTGAGCGAGGCATAGAAGGCCCGGGTCAGGGCGGCGAACAGGTAGTGCTCGATCAGCTCCGCCATCAGCCGCCCGGGCTCCAGTTGCAGGTACGGCGGCGAGCCATGGCCGGCCGGGGCGGCGGGCGGCGGCAGCGCCGTCAGCTCCTCGATGCTGACGCTGCCGCGCTCGGGATCGTGGTAGGCCACCCACACGGGCGTCTCGGCCGGGCCGCCGCGCTGGGCCGCCAGCCGCACGATCGTGCTGAGCGCGTTGATGAGCACGCCCACCACCTCCTCCGCCGCGTTGGGCCCGGGTAGCCACTCCAGCACCTGCGGCTGGCCCTCGAGCCGGGAGCCGATCCGGTTGCCGACGGGGAGCCAGCCGGCCCGAGCCCCCCAGCGGTCGGGGCCGGCCCGTTCCACCTCCTCCAGCAGCAGCTCGTTGAAAGTGCCGCAGAACCCCCGCTCGGAGCCCGCCAGCAGCACCAGCGGCGCGCCCGTTGCCGCGTGCGGGGTGTCGGCGGGGTAGAAGGCGAGGAAATCCGCCACGGCGGCGCCGATGGTTTCGACGACCTGGTGGTGGGCCGCCCGCAGGCGCGCCAGCTTGCGGATCTCCACCAGCGCCAGGTTCTTCATGGCGCCGAGGATGCCCTTGACCTCGGTGAGCACGACCAGATGGTGGTCCAGTTCCTGGCGACGGGTCATGCGCCTCCGGGCGTGGGCAGCCAGCGCCGGACGGTGGCGGACCAGTCGTGGCGGCTGTGGTTCAGGGTCAACCCCGCTTCGGCCAGGCCGGCCGCGATCCGGCGCAGCAGCGCGGGCACCGCCTCGGGCGCCACGGCGTCCAGCATCCCCTCGTTGAACGCCGTCATCCACGCCAGTTGGAACTCGATGGGCAGCGATTGCAGCCGCTCCTGCTTCAGCACCTCGCGCAGCACGCGGCCCCGGCGGATCTTCTGCTCGACGGTGGTTTCCAGCCGCGAACCGAAGCGGGTGAAGATCTCCAGCTCGATGAACTGGAGATAATCGAGCTTCATCCGTCCGGCGGCCTCCTTGATGCGCGGATGCTGCGCCTTGCCCCCGATGCGCGAGACGGAGCGCGTCACGTCGATGGCCGGCCGGAACCCTGAGGCGAACAGCCGCTGATCCAGGTAGACCTGGCCGTCGGTGATCGAGATCAGGTTGGTGGGGATGTAGGTCGCCAGCTCGCCCAGCTTGGTCTCGACGATGGGCAGCGCCGTGAGGCTGCCCCCGCCATGCTCGCGGGCCAGGCAGGTGGCCCGCTCCAGCAGCCGCGAGTGGAGGTAGAAGATATCGGCCGGGTACGCCTCCCGGCCCGGCGGGCGCCGCAGCAGCAGCGAAAGCTCGCGGAAGGTGCGGGCGTGGGTGGTGAGGTCGTCGAAGATCACCAGGCAGTCCCGCCCCTGCTCCATCCAGTATTCCGCCACCGTGCAGCCCGCGAAGGGCGCCAGGTATTTCAGGCCGGGCAGGGCAGTGGCCTCCGCCACCACCACCACCGTGTAGTCCATCGCGCCGCAGCGCTTCAGGGTCTCCAGCGCCTGAAGCACGGAGGAGTTCTTCTGTCCCACCAGCACGTACACGCAGCGCACGTCCTGCCCGCGCTGGTTGACCACGATATCGAGCGCCAGGGAGGTCTTGCCCACGCTGTTGTCGCCGATCAGCAACTGGCGCTGGCCCCGGCCGATGGGGATCATCGTGTCGATCAGCTTGTGGCCCGTGTAGAGCGGGCGCGACACGAAATCGCGCCGGATGATCGGCGGCGCGGGCGTGTCGAGATCGCGCTGGCTCTCGAAGCGCAGCGGCCCCAGCCCATCGTGCGGACGGCCGAGCGGGTCGATCACCCGCCCCAGCAGGGCATCGCCCACGCCAACGCCGAGCCGGCGCCCGGTCAGGAACGCCTCTTGCCCCGCCGCCAGGTCGCCGGACTGGGTGAGCAGCATGGCGCCGAGCGCCGTGGGCCCGAGGTAGTAGGTGAGCCCGAGGCTGCCGTCGGCGAACTCGATCAGCTCCTCCATGGCGGCCGAGGGCAGCCCCTTGATCCAGGCGATGCCATCGCCCACCGCGCCGACGAGGCCCTGCTCGGACCAGCGGGCGCCGACCCGGTAGCGCGCCACCCAGCCGGCCTGTCGCGCCAGCAGCGGAGCGGGTGCGGTCGGTTCACTCGCCGCCGGTGGCGGCTTCGGCGAAGAAGCGGAGCTCATCTTTCAGATTCGCGTGCAAGACCCAGTATCCGATGCTGACCCGCAGCCCGGCGAGCAGGGTGGGATCGGTGGCGTACTCGACGGGCACGGCCTCGCCCAGGCTCTCCCGCAGGCCGAGCGTGAGGCGCTGCTCAAGGGCGGCGTCGAGGGGGAAGGCGCTCTTGACCTCGACGGCCGCGCGATCGCCGGAGGCGAACGTGGCGCGGATGGTGCGGCGCCGCGCTTCGGGGAGCCGTTCCAGCTCCGCGATCACCATCTGCGCCAGCCGCGCCTCCAGCTCCGCGCCGGCCAGCGCTTCGAGCAGGCGCGCGGCGAAGCGCGACCCCTGCCGCAGGGCGCGCTCCTCGTAGCGCCGTTCGGTCTCGGCCCGGCGCTGGCGCTCGGCGGCCTCCGCCTTGTGGCGTTCCTCCCCCAGCGCGGCGTCCAACTCGGCGGTCATGCGCTCGCGCTGGCCGGCGAGCTCCCGGAAGAGCGCGTCCAGCCGCTCCTGCCGCTGCTGCTCCCAGGCTTCGACCTGGCGGAGGGCCTGCCGGCGCAGGTCGTCGGCCTCGCGGCGGGCCTGCTCCACGCCATCCATGCCCGCCCGGATGGCCTGGCGGCGCTGGGCGATCGCGGCCGAGACGGGCCGGTACAGGAAGCGCTGGAGCAGCCACACCAGCACCAGGAAGTTGACGGCCTCCAGCAGGAACGTGGTCCAACTGAACTCCACGACGATCTCCTTGCGCTGCGCCCGGGTGGCTGATGCGCCCGCTTCCCTCCTCCGGGCCCGTCGCACCCGCTCAGCGGGTGAGGTACTCGATCAGCGGATTGCGGAAGAGGATGATGAGCACGACCACGAGGCAATAGATCGCCAGCGATTCGATCATGGCGAGGCCCACGAACAGCGTGCGCGTGATGGAATGCTCGGCCTCCGGCTGGCGGGCCAGCGCATCCATGGCCTGGGTGACGGCCCGGCCCATCGCCAGCGCCGGGACGATCGTGCCCAGCACGATTCCGGCGCCGGCCAGCACCGTGGAGATGACGACGAACTGATTGGCGTCGGACATTATTCGCTCCTGCCGAGAGTGCGGGTGCGCTGCGTGACGATGCCGCCGGCCAGATACACCAGCGCCAGCGTGCCGAAGATATAGGCCTGCACCAGGCCTTCGACGATGTGGAGCATCAGGATCGGGACGGGCGCCAGGAACCCCGCCACCGAGAGCAGGATCAGGGCGGCCATCTCCATGCTCATGATGTTGCCGAACAGCCGCACGGCCAGCGCCAGGGTGCGGGTCACCTCGCCGATCAGGTGGAAGGGCAGCAGGATCGGGCTGGGCGCCACGTAGTGGCTCAGGAACACCCGCAGCCCCACCGCCCGGATGCCGAACCAGTACACCGAGACGAACACCAGCACCGCCAGCGCGGCCGTCACGGAGAGATCGGCCGTCGGCGAATGGACGCCGGGCAGCAGCCCGAGCAGGTTGGAGGTCGCCAGGAAGATCCAGAGCGTGGCCACGAACGGCAGCACCTGCCGCGCGTGATCCGGCAACGCCTGCACGATGCCGGCCTCGATCGCCTCCACCACCCCTTCCAGCACCACCTGCACCCGCCCGGGGCGCTGGCGCAGGAAGCGCGTGGCGCTCCAGCAGAGCAGGGTCAGCACGGCCATCAGCACCCAGGTGGTAACCACCGACCCCGAGACCGCCAGCGGTCCCAGCTCGATCCAGGGGCGATGGAGCGCGTCCAGCTCGCTCATGGGCTCCGCCTCACATAGAGGTAGGCGTTCACGCCGCCGATCACGACGCCCACCCCGATCAGCGCCGCCGTCCAGCCGTAGCTGTCGAAGCTGCGGTCCAGCCACACCCCGAGGAAGGCGCCCGCCACCACCGGGACCGCGATCAGCAGTCCCAGCGTGCCGAGATAGCGCGTCTGGGCCAGCCACGAGCTGCGGTCGCGCTCCGCCTGGCGGATCGTGCCGATCTCGCGCTGCACGCTGGCCTTGAGCCGCTCCAGGTCCTTCATCCGCCCTCCATCCGTTCGAGCCCCATGCGGTACATGCGCCGCAGCATCTCCAGCTCCAGATGGCGCAGGTTCTGCTTGAGCACGCTCAGCGCCTCCTCCTCGGCCCGGAGCTGCCTCTCCAGGTCGCCCAGGATGCGGCCGAGGTCGTCATCCTCGAAGAAGCGCCGCGTGGCGAGCTGGAGGCGGTTGTCGAGAAAGTACAGCACGCCGCCGGGGAGGATCACATAGTGCCAGCGCCCGTCTTCGGTGCGGTAGCGGGCCAGGCCGTATACCAGCGTGGTGAGCATCCGCTCGTGGTGGGCCTGGATGCCGAAGTGGCCCCCCGCGTCCTGGCCGATGAAGCTGGCCACGCCGGCCGCGTCCTTGCGGTGGGCAGGATCGCGCAGGCTCAGGGAGAAGGTCTTCACGGCGCGGCCTCCGCCAGCGCATCGTCCATCGCGCCGCGCATGTAGCAGCGCTCCTCGGGCAGCTCGTCGAAGCGCCCGGTGAGGAAGCCCTCGCAATCGCGCAGCAGTTGCTCCTTGCCCACCGAAGCGCCCGCCATGCCGGTCTGGCCGGCGGCCACGTGCAGCGGCTGGGTCAGGTAGCGCTGGAGCTTGCGCGCGCGGAGCACGGTCTTGCGGTCGGCGGGCGAGAGCTCCTCCAGCCCGAGCATGGTGATGATCTCCTCGAGCTCGCGGTAGCGGGCCAGGGCGGCGCGCACCCCTTCGGCGAGGTCGTAGTGGCGGTCGCCCAGGAAGTGGCGGTCCATCATCTTGCTGCCGGAGGTGAGCGGGTCCACCGCCGGGTAGACGCCCTGCGCCGCGAGGGCGCGGGAGAGGATCACGCGCGTGTCGAGATGGGACTGGAGCGCCACCACGGCGGGGTCGGTCATGTCGTCGGCGGGGACGTAGATGGCCTGCACCGAGGTGATCGAGCCCGAGCGGGTCGAGCAGATGCGATCCATCACCTCGGAGACCTCGCTGTTCAGGGTGGGCTGATAGCCCATCGTGGCCGGCATGCGGCCGAGCAGCCCCGAGACCTCCGAGCCCGCCTGCACGTAGCGGAAGATGTTGTCCACCAGGAACAGCACCTCCTGCTGCATGCGGTCGCGCAGATACTCCGCATAGGTCAGCGCGGAGAGCGCCACCCGGAACCGCACGCCGGGGGACTCGTCCATCTGGCCGAAGACCATGGTGGTGCGCGGCAGCACGCCGGTCCGCCGCATCTCCTGCCACAGCTCGTGGCCCTCCCGGATGCGCTCGCCGACCCCGGCGAAGACGGACACGCCCGCGTGGATGGACACGACGGAGTGCATCAGCTCCATCAGCAGCACGGTCTTGCCCACCCCGGCGCCCCCGAACAGGCCGGTCTTGTTGCCCTTGACGAACGGGCACAGCAGATCGATCACCTTGATGCCCGTCTCCAGGATGGCGTCTTCCGTCTTCATCTCGCCCAGCGGCACGGGCGTCGCCACGATGGGCCGGTACGCCTCCGCCTCCATCGGCGGCAGCCCATCCAGCGGCTCGCCCAGCACGTTCAACAGGCGCCCCAGGCAGGCCGGCCCAACCGGCACCCGCAGCGGCCCCGCCGTGCTGTACACGGCCTGGCCGCGCCGCAGACCGGCGGTGGAATGGAGGGTGATCGCGCGCACGTGGCGCTCATCGAGGTGGCGATGCACCTCGAAGGGATACGTCTGCCCGCCGGCGCGCGCGTAGAGATGGTCGTGCAGCCGGGGCAGCGGGTGGCAGGCGATCTCGACCACCGGCCCGTTGATCTCGACGATCTGTCCGAACGGCTCCCGCGCGCCTGGGTCGGCCGGACCGGCGCGTTCAGCAGCGGCAGAGGTGGGGTCGCTCACGTCGGGCCTCGGGTCAGCGTGCCGCGCGGGCCGCCCTGCGCGCCGGGCGCGCAGGGGAGCTGCGCCCTGCTTCGCCCCCCGCGGACGGCCGCACGCCGCCAGTGGCGGCGCCGCACTCCTGGCCGATCCGACCCCATACCGATATTTTACACCGCAGTTGTGCGCACGGATACGGCGCTGGCCCCCGGGGGCGGTGCCCTGCCCCCCGGCAGTGCCCTGGCCCCCGGGCGGTGCCATGCGAACAGGAACAGCAGATTCCTCATTTCATTCGGAATGACAGCGAGGTGAGACCTCTGCAAGACCCACACGCCAGGGAGAGGTTGCCCCGTCGGCCTCACCCCTGCCGGCTGGCGCCGGCACGCCCCCCCACCCCGGCTCTCCCCCGCAAGGGGCATAGG
>JACQKK010000139.1 GCA_016204605.1 Candidatus Lambdaproteobacteria bacterium | reverse complement strand
GCATACACCTCGGCCAGCGCCACGCTGACCGGCCCGTCGAGCAGCTATTTCGGGGAGTCGGTGGCGCTGGGGGACGTGAACGGCGACGGCTATGCCGACGCGGTCGTCGGCGCTGACGGGGCGACCAGCCGCGCGGGTGCGGCGTACGTGTTCCAGTCGGCGGGCGCCGCGGGCATCGCCAGCGGGGCATATACCTCGGCCAGCGCCACGCTGACCGGCGCCGCCTCCAGCTATTTCGGGATCCGGGTGACGCTGGGGGACGTGAACGGCGACGGCTATGCCGACGTGGTCGTCGGGGCTTTCGGGGTGAACACCAACGAGGGTGCGGCGTACGTGTTCCAGTCGGCGGGCGCCTCGGGCGTCGCCGGCGCGGCCTACACCGCGGCCAGCGCCACGCTGACCGGCCCGTCGAGCAGCTATTTCGGGCAGTCGGTGGCGCTGGGGGACGTGAACGGCGACGGCTATGCCGACGCGGTCGTCGGGGCTTACGGGGCGAACAGCAACGCGGGTGCGGCGTACGTGTTCCAGTCGGCGGGCGCCTCGGGCATCGCCGGCGGGGCATATACCTCGGCCAACGCCACGCTGACCGGCCCCGCCTCCGGCTATTTCGGGTACTCGGTGGCGCTGGGGGACGTGAACGGCGACGGCTATGCCGACGCGGTCGTTGGCGCCCCCGGGTTGAACAGCCTCGCAGGTGCGGCGTACGTGTTCCAGTCGGCGGGCGCCTCGGGCATCGCCGGCGCGGCCTACACCTCGGCCAACGCCACGCTGACCGGCCCCGCCTCCAGCCTGTTCGGGCTCCCGGTGGCGCTGGGGGACGTGCCGCTGTACCCGCGGCTGTGGGCGACCCTGGGGGGCGCCTGGCGCGGGTGGCGGGAGCGGGACGCGGGGGCGTGAACCCACCCCGCCTGGCGCGGCACCCCTCCCCGCCCTCGCGGGGAGGGGATTGGCACGGCGCCGGTTTCCCCCTCCCCGCGAGGGCGGGGAGGGGCAGGGGGTGGGGTTGCCGGGCGAGCCGCGATCACCCCCGCCTGACCTCCCCCATCGCGGGGGAGGAATAGCCCTTCTCCCTCCCCCCTTGCGGGGGTGGGCCCGGGGTGGGGGAACGGGGCGGCGCGCCTCACCCCCTCCCCTCTCCACTACGTGGCGAGGGGCGATCCCTCCCAAACTCGCGAGCCGGACTGACGCGACGCCGCCGTCTCCTCTCTCCATCGCCGATGGAGAGGGGTCGGGGGTGAGGCGCCGGGGTTGGCCCCCCCGCGATCACCCCCGCGTGACCTCCCCCATCGCGAGGGAGGAATAGCCGTTCTCCCTCCCCCCTTGCGGGGGAGGGCCGGGGCGTGACTCGGCCCCGGCGCCCCCGCCTTGCGCCGCCAGCGGCCGTGCGTTAGCCTCTTGCTATGCCCATCACCCAGGAACGGCAGACCATCCAGGACTTGCGGGGCGTCGGCTTCTCCGAGGAGCAGGCGCTGCTCCTCGCCGCCAAGCTCGAAAGCGCAGCCCAGGCGACCAGCGAGGATCTGAAAGGGTTCATCGACAGGCGCTTGGGAGAGATGGAGGCCCGCATTGACCTCCGGCTAGCCCAGATAGATGCCCACATGGCCGAGATGGAAGCCCGCTTCGAGCGCTCGCTGCGCCTCCACTTGGCGACGATCCTGTCAGCCTTCGTCGCCGTCACGGGGCTGGCCCTCGCCATCATCAAGCTCTTCCCCGGTCCGGGCTGACCCTCCGCCCCCTCTCCCTCCCCCCCTTGCGGGGGAGGGCCAGGGTGGGGGGTGCCCCGCCTCTCACCCCGATGGTGCCGGCCGCTCCCCTGGGGGCGCTTGCGGCCGGGCGAAGCGGCTGAACAGGCGCTGGTAGAGCCAGAGGTAGCCGACCTGGAAGCCGCCCGCGATGAAGAAGGGCAGGGAGAGCAGCCCGCCATCGAAGAACACGCCCGCGATCACCGGCCCCACGGCGCGGGGAAGCTGGTTCGAGATGGTGTTGACGCTCGCCGCCAGCCCGCGCCGGTGTGCGCGCACCAGGGAGATGCTGAGCGCCTGCCGGGCGCCGAGGGTGCCCTGGTTGAACGCCGAGCGCACGATGAACAGCGCCGCCGCCAGCGCGAAGGTGGGCGCGAGGGGCAGCAGCAGCAGCGTCATCAGGCCGATCGTGCGCATCCAGACCACGGCCCGCACCATGTCCAGCCGACCCGAGAGCCATCCCGTGCAGAGCGACCCCAGCGCCCCCATCAGGAAGGCATAGCCCATCACGGGGCCGATGCTCGCGGGGCCCCGCCCGAACTTGACGGCCAGCCAGTAGGCCATCAGCGGGCCGACCAGTCCCAGGCCGATGCCGTTCAGGGCGTTGACCCCCACCAGCCGCAGCAGCAGGCTGTTCTCGGTGCGGCACCCGCTGGCGTGCTCCGCCCCTGATCGCTTGTCGGCGTGTTGCCCGGGCACGAACGTCTCGCGGGCGCGGAGCAGCAGCAGGAGCGTGATCAGCGACCCCAGCGCCACCAGCGCGAACAGGGGACGGTAGGCGAGCGGCCCGGGCAGGGCCGGCGAGAGCAGCGCGGGCAGCGCCGCGGCGAACGCCCCCAGGCTCATGCCGAGGAACCCCATCCCGGCGCCCAGGCTGTAGACCCGCCCGAAGTCGGCCCGCGGCAGCGTCTCCGCCAGCCACGCCTGCTCGACCGGCGCGAACGGCCCTGCGGCACCGTTCGCGCCGCGCCCGTAGCTCCCCAGCAGCGCCGCCATAATCAGCAGGGCCGGCTGGCTCGTGGCCAGGGCGATGGCGGCCCCGACGATCTGCATGGCCTCGTAGCCCAGCAGGAACCGCCGCCGCCCGACCCGGTCGCTCAGCGGCCCGGCGACCACCGTCAGGGCCGAACCGGCCAGCAGATTCGCCATCAGCAGGGCGCCGATCTCCGCCCCCCGCCATCCCAGCGCGTGCAGATACAGCGAGAAATCGACCACCAGCGCCCCCTGGCCGATGCTCCGCGCCAGGCGCGCCGCCACCAGCAGCCGCGTGTCACCCGAGAGTCGCACCAGCGAAAACACCATGTCCGTTGGCCTGGGGTTGCGTCCGCATCCGCGTTTGCGCCACATCGACAGCGCCGGCGGGTGTGTTGGGTGATTCCAGTCGGTTTTGGTGGAAATGGGTGGGTTTGGGTGGAGTTGGGGGTTGGGGGGGTGAGGGTTGGGGGGGTGGGGTACGGACGTTAGTTTACATAAGCAGAACTTACGCCGAGCTGCTTCGCACACGACCCCGCCTCCGCCCCTTGCTCACGTCTCGGGGGTCTCCTCCAAGCGCCTCATCTCCTCGATCAGGCCGCGGAAGAGCCGCGCGATGGCGTCCGCCGACAGCGGACCGCGGTTCAGCGAGAGGGCGCGCTCCAGCACCTGCTGCTCCCGCGCGGGCACCCGCACCGGCTCGTCGTTGGCCTTTTTCACGCGGCCGATGGCCAGCGCACACTCCGCCCGCCGGTTGAACAGCTCGATCAGCTCCGCGTCGATGCGGTCGATCTCTGCCCGCTGGGCCGTGATGGAGCTTCGCGCCGTGTTCTCCGCCATGGCTGGACTCTCGTATCCGAAACGGGAGTCGCCGCCACGCGGCCTGACTCCAGGGAACCCGCACGGGGCTTTGCGCTCTGGCGCCGCAAGTTGTTTAGCATGCCGGGCGTCTCATTCCAACGGCTGGCCGCGGGGCGTGCCGCACGGCCGGAGCGGGGATCGGGGCGCCCTGGCCCTCAGGCGGGGCGACGCCGCGCAGAGGGGCCGGTCTCCCTGCGGCCCTGCCATTCCACCCGCAGCGGCGTGCCCCGGAAGCCATACGCCTCGCGGAGCTGGTTCGCGATGTAGCGGGTGTACGCGTCCCCGATCTGCTCGGGGTGGTTCACGAAGAAGCGGAAGCGGGGCGGCCGGGTGCCGATCTGCGCGCCGTAGAAGACCTTCGTGGCGTGCCGGTGGCCCCGCGCGGGGGGCGGATGGCCGGCGATCCAGCCGGCCAGGCTGCGGTTGAGCTCGGCGGTCTGCAGGGTGCGGGAATACTGGCGGTACGCCCCCTGGATGGCATCGAACAGCTTGCCCAGGCCGAAGCCGGTCTGGCCGCTGGTGCGCACGCGCGCCGCATAGTCCACGAACCGCAGCGTGTGGCGGATGGTCGCCTCGATCTCCTTCCCGGCTGCGCCCCGCTCGCGCACGTCGTCCCACTTGTTGAGAGCGATCACCAGCGCCCGCTGGTGGTCGAGGATGTAGCTCGCCAGCCGGGCATCCTGCTCCGCCACGCCCCCCGGGGCGTCCAGCACGAGCACCGCCACATCGACGCGGTCGAGGCTGGAGAGCGAGCTGAGCACGCCGATCTTCTCGACGTGTTCCGTGGTGCGCGCCCGGCGGCGAATGCCCGCCGTGTCGATCAGCAGATACTCCTGCCCGCCGCGCCGGCAGGCGACGTCGATCGCTTCGCGCGTGGTGCCCGGGATTTCCGAGACGATCATCCGCTCCTCGCCCAGGATGCGGTTGACGAGCGTGGATTTGCCCACGTTGGGCCGGCCGAAGAACGCGACCCGGATCGCGGCCCCTTCGGGCGGCGCTTCGCCGGGCTCCGCCTCGCGCAGCTCGGGGGCCAGCAGAGCCGCCTCCTCCAGCACCTCCGCCAGCCCGGTGCCGTGGGTCGCCGAGACGGGGAACACGCGCTCGACCCCCAGCGCGAAGAACTCGGCGCCGGCTTCCGCGCGGCGGGCATTGTCGGCCTTGTTGCTGAGCACGAGCACGGGGCGCCCCTTGCGCCGCAACCAGCGGTAGATCTCCTCGTCCCGTGCCGTCAGCCCCTCGACCGCATCGACGAGAAACAGCACCAGCGCGGCGCGATCCACGGCGATCTCGACTTGCGCCGCCACCGCGCCGGCGAAGGGCACCCCCTCGCGAAACGTGAGCCCGCCCGTGTCCACGACGCGGAAGCGGAAGCCCCGCTGCTGCGCCACCCCCTCGCGCCGGTCCCGGGTGAGCCCCGGCATGGGCGCCATCAGCGCCTGCCTGGTGGCGGTGATCCGGTTGAACAGCGTGGACTTCCCCACGTTGGGGCGCCCCACCAGCGCCACCAGGGCCATCGCCGCACCGTCGCCCATGGCAACGCTCCCGGAGGGGGGTCAGAAGAACATCTGCACCTGGAAATTGCCGCCATCCCACTGGCGCTGGTCCACCAGGTCCAGGTCCCAGGTGGAGTTGAAGAAGAAACGCAGCTTGCCGGTGCGGCTCAGCACGAGCCCCACCCCGAGCTTGCTCTCCCACGTCGTCGCATCCACCCGCGGATGGGGCGACGTGGGGTCGCGCTGCAGCAGCTCCGCCTGGCCGCTCTGCAGGCTGAACAGCCACTGCCAGCGCTCGTCTATGCGGCGCTCCCAAAGCCCGTAGACGAGCGTGGTGGCGAGCCGGTTGCGGAACTCGCGCTCGGCCAGGCTGGCCTGGATGCGGTCGTGGAAGCGCCCGCGCAGCAGCCCCAGCGTCAGGCGCTGGCCATCCCCCCAGGGGAACGCCGTGTACAAGTCCACCCAACGCCATTCAAGCAACTGGTAAAGCTCCAGAGCCTCCGCCGAAGGCGCGGAGGGTATCTGCGCCCGCTCCTCGCGGCTGTCCTGCCATGCGATGCCCACGATGCGCCCGCCGCCCAGCCCCAGCCAATCCAACGTGCCCTCGTGCTTCTCGCCCCGGTACTTGCGCACCTCGGGGGCGGCCGGCGAGAGCAGCGTGGTGGGGTGCTCCCGCCGGATATCGACGTTCAGGAACACGCGCTCCGGGCGGGAAATCCGCACCTCCACGCGATCCATCATCGGCGCCGGCCGGAAGCGCTCAGGCTGCTTGTTCTTCTGGTTGTACAGTGCGTTCTGATCCAGATGGCTGTAGCGGATGAAGGTCGCGTCCGTGCGCTTTCCGTAGGCGAGCGCGGCTCCCTGGCTGACCCGCACCTTGTCGTGCTGGGGAAACCCGATGATCGAGGCGTACCAGCCCCTCCCGAACCGCATCTCCGCCTCCTGGTAGAGCGGCTCCGGCCGGAACACCGAGTCCTCGCGCTGGCTGTAGAGAAAGCTGGTGTGCACACCCAAATCCGCCTCCAGCTTGATCTCATGGGACTGGTAGAACTCCTCCTGCGAGAGGCTGCCCACGGTTGCCCGCATGCCGTTGGGGGCGGCGTACCACTCGTATTGCCAGGAGGGCAGGCTCTGGTAGGCCTTCCAATCGAGGAAGTTCTCGTCGGCCAGGCGGAACGGCTCGATCTCGAACCGCCCGTTGAACTGGGCCGCCGCCGGCGCGGCCGCGAGCACAGCCCCCAGCACAGCCCCGAGCACCGCGCCCAGGGCGAGCCACAGCGCCACCCGGCAGGCCGGCGGCCCTTCCCCCGGCGCGCCCCGGGGGCCTGGCCGCGGGGGAAGGGCGATCGCTCGGCGACTCCTCACGGCTCACTCCCCCCAGGCCGGCCTCTCTCCGGCGATTGACTCCCCCCGCCCCCGCGCGCATCCTCGACCGTGGCGGGCGACCCCCGCCTCATCCCCCATGCGAGGCCCCGGGAGCGCGCGATGTCCCTGACCGAGCGCCTAAGCACGATCCACTTCACCGTGGACGAGACCCCGCACATTACCGTCGATGGTGGGCGCTGCCTCCACTGCGCCACGCACCCCTGCCTGGTATTCTGCCCCACGCGCTGCTTCACGCCCGCCGACGCGGGAGGGATCTCCTACTCGCACGCGGGCTGCGTCGAGTGCGGCACCTGCCTCGTGCTCTGCAACCGCGCGGCGGTGACCTGGCGCTACCCCCAGGGCGGGTACGGGGTCGCGTACCGCTTCTGACTCACCCCCGATTCGAGCCGCGCCCCGCGCGCCACGGTGCCCATCGGCGGCGTTTCCAGTATGGCATCCGCCCGGCCCCCGCGCGAGCGGGGCGCCGCTCAGGCGCCCTGCCGGCGCATGCCCGCCAGGCGCGCCGCGACCCCGATCTCGTGCAGGTAGGCGAGCACCGGTCCGGTCCGGCCAACCCGCAGCACCTCCTCGACGTCGCCCGGGTCGTCGACATCCAGCGCCAGGGATTGCAGCGCCAGCACCCGCCAGCGCCGGGCCGAGTGGCGGGCCGCCTCCTCGTGCAGCGCCAGGCTGCCCGCCCCGAACCGCGACGCGAACAGGGTCGCGGGGGCGCGGTAGAGGCCGTTGGTGCCCGAGCCGTCGCGGGAGGGCACCAGCACCGCCTCGTGGCCCTCCTCCGCCAGCGCCAGTACCTCGAGCAGGTCGTCCGCCTCCAGGTTGGGCAGGTCCAGGGGCAGGCGCAGCACGCCTGTGACGCCCCGGCGCGCGAGCTCGGCGCTGGCCTCGTCCACCGACGCGCTCTCGGAGCGCTGGCGCCCCTCGATCAGGGTCTCGAACCCTGCCGCCCGGCCCAGTGCCAGGGCGGGCGGGTAGCTGCTGACCAGCACGCGCCCGAAGCGCTGGGGCAGGCGCGCCACTTGCGCCAGCACCCCCTCGAGCATCAGCGTCGCGAGCCGGCGCCGCTCCTCGGGCGCAAGCAGGGCGGCGAGCCGGCTCTTGGCCTGGCCCAGCTCCTTCACCGGCACGAGCACGGCGATGTTCACCGCGGGTCTCCAGGTCCGAATCCATCGAGCAGCATCAGCAGGCCGCGCGCCAGCGCGCGCTTGGCCGCGAGGTCGCGCATCACGGTGGGCAGCACGGCGCAGCGCAGCCCCAGCGCCTCGATGGCGGGGCGGTCCGCCCCGTCCTCGATATCGATTACGTAGGCGTCCAGCACGTCGCGGTAGAGCCTGGCCACGCCCAGCGGGCTCACCTCGTGGCCGAGCTGGGCCAGCATGCGGTCGCTGGGGCCCTTGAGCGACTGTCCCCCGACGATGGGGCTCACCGCCACCTTGAGCGCCGGGCTGAGCCGCAACAGCTCACGCAGCCCCGGCACGGCCAGGATCGGGCCGATGCTGATCAGCGGGTTGCTCGGCGCCAGCACGATCAGCGCGCTCTCCGCGATCGCCTGCGCCAGGGCCGGCCCGGGCCGCGCCCCCGAGGCGCCCTCGCAGCGCAGCGCCTTGACCACCGGCTCCGCCCTGCGCCGCACCAGGTATTCCTGCAAGTGCAGGTCGCCCTCGTCCGTCACGACGCGGGTGGGCATCGGGCTGTCGCACATGGGCAGCACGGCGCAGCCCAAGCCCAGCGCGGCCGCCAGCCGCCGGGTGATCTCCGTCAGGCTCACCCCCTGGGCCAGCAGCTCCGTGCGGAAGAGATGGGTGCCCAGGTCCCGATCGCCCAGGTTGAACCACCCGGTCGCGCCCAGCCGCCCCGCGCTGCGGATGGCGTGGAACGTATCGCCCGCCAGCCCCCAGCCGGTCTCCAGGTTCACCAGTCCGGCCAGCGTGTAGAGCAGGATGTCTGTATCGGGACAGATGCAGAGGCCGAACAGCGAGATATCGTCGCCCGTGTTGGCGATCACGGTCAGGCGCGCCTTGGGCTCCAGCACCTCGTAGAAGCCGAGGGCGAGCTTGGCGCCGCCCACGCCGCCCGAGAGGATCGTGACGCGGGGCGACATCACTCGAGCCCCACCACGCGGAAGCGCCCTTCCTTGCCCTTGTGGCGCCGGTTGATGCGGATCAGCAGGGCCGTCATGCCCTCGACCGTGGCCGCCGCGCTCAGCCCGCCCACGTCGAGGGGGTGCAGCCCCTGGATGCGCGCGGAGAGGGCCAGCAGCCGCTGCTTGGCCTCCCGGTCGTCGCCGAAGATGAATGCGTTGCAGTCCAGCTTCTGCTCCAGATCCTCCAGCACGTGGGCGGGCAGCGTCTTGTAGGCCCCCAGCAACGGGATACCCTCCGGGAGGATCGCCCGCAGGTGGCGGCTGCCCGAGCCCTCCGCGGGCGGGACGTGCAGCACGTCGCCCTTGCCGAACGCGAGCGGCACCGTCACGTCGACGAACGCCGACCCCGGCCGGAAGTCGCCCACGTGCGCGCGCAGGGTCGCCGCGGCGTGCTCGAAGGGCACGGTCAGCACCACGAAATCGGCGCCGCCGATCGCCTCGCGGTTGTCGGTGCCGCGGATGGGGCGAGCGGCCGGGGCCTTGCGCGCGGCGAGCGCGCCATTGAGCTCGTCGGCGGCGGCCTTGCCCCGCGCGGCATCCCGCGAGCCGATCACGACCTGGACGCCGGCGAGAGCGAAGCGCAGCGCCAGTCCCCGGCCTTGCGGCCCCGTGCCGCTGATGAAGCCGATCACCGGATCGGTCATGTCTCCTGTTCGGTTGATGGGTGAGTACGGATGAGATCGAATCGCTGGGCGAAACGCCCCTGGCATCCGCAAAGGCGGCCCACTCCGCACGCGGCAACGGTGCGCGCAACCACCTGTACCTGGCCCTCAAGGGCTCCGGTTGCCTGATGGCGCATAGGCACGGTTGTAGCGGCCGCCCACGGAATCGAATGCACACGCGCCCAGCGCCGGCACCTCACCCCGCCCTTCGGGCACCCCTCTCCGTAAACGGAGAGCGGCTAGCGCAGAGATTTTGCGGGCGATTCGCACCATTGCCGGCTCAGACATCGCCACGTCTCATCAGCCGGTTTGCGCGTGCGCGGAAGGACAGTGCCCGCTGTCCGCCCGCTTGCCGGCCGGGCGACCGCGTTTCGCGCGCTCCAGCGCCCGCTCTCACGAAGCGAGGGCGCGCTCGATGCGGGCGAGCGTCTTCTCCTTGCCGAGGATCTCCACCATCAGCGCCAGGTCCGGCCCGGCCGGCTCGAGCGTGATTGCGGCGCGCATGGGCCCCCAG
>JACQKK010000007.1 GCA_016204605.1 Candidatus Lambdaproteobacteria bacterium | reverse complement strand
TTCGGGCACCCCTCTCCACGATGTGGAGAGGGGCCGGGGGAGAGGTTTTCCAGGCCAATCGCACCATCGATCCGGCTCGTGACGGCTCGTCGAAGCGACTGACTTTGGACTTGCCCTGCCGCAAGAATCCAGCGTAAGCGCAAGATTACCGTCATCCTCACGCCGCGCGTCGGCAGCAGCGACACTCCGGTGGTCTGCGGAATCCAGCCCGGAGCATGCTTGGCCGTTGCCCGGCCATCCCACCCCGGCCTTCGGCCACCCCTCCCCGTCATGGCGAGGCGCCGGGGAGGGGTTTCGCGGGCCATGCGCGCCCGCCCGCCTCACCAGGGGGTGCGGCGGAAGCGGGAGAAATCGGGGGACTGCTTGGCCTTCCAGGCGTCGCGGCCCTCCTTGGCCTCCGCGGTGCCGTAGTAGAGGTTGGTGGCGCCGTGGGCCAGGTTCTGGATGCCCCAGACGTGATCGGTATCGGCGTTGAAGGAGGCTTTCAGGAACCGGAGTGCGGTGGGGCTCTTGGCGAGCATCTTGTCGCACCAGCGGCGCACCTCGGCCTTCAGCTCGGCGTGAGGCACCACCTTGTTGACCAGCCCCATCGCCAGCGCCTCTTCCGCGCCGTAGAGGTCGCAGAGGTACCAGATTTCGCGGGCCTTCTTCTCGCCCACGATGCGGGCCAGTTGGATGGCGCCGAAGCCGGCGTCGAAGCTGCCCACGCGCGGGCCGGTCTGGCCGAACCTGGCCCGGTCGGAGCAGAGGGTCAGGTCGCAGATCACGTGCAAGACGTGGCCCCCGCCCACGGCGTAGCCATCGACGGCGGCGAGCACGGGCTTGGGCACCTCGCGGATCATGCGGTGCAGCTCCGTGACATGCAGGCGCACCGCCTGGCTGCGGTGATCGAGGTAGCCGCCCTCGGCGCGGATGTTCTGGTCGCCGCCGGTGCAGAAGTTGCCCTCGGCGCCGGTGAGCACGATCACGCCGATGGTCTCGTCGTACCAGGCGTCGCGGAAGCACTCGATCATCTCGTCGAGGGTCTGGGGGCGGAAGGCGTTGTAGACCTGCGGGCGGTTGATCGTCACCGTGGCCGCACCGGCCTCCTTGGTGTAGATCACGTCCTGGTACGCGGGGGCGGCGGCGCTGCTCATCGGGCGATCTCCTGGGGCTGCGGGCTGGGGGTGGGGGCGCGGGGGGCGGCACGTGCCGCCGCGGCGCCGGCGGCCTTCAAACTCCGTGCGGCTTCGGGTAGAATCAGTCGGTTCCGGGGCGGGCGGCCACCGGCACGCACGCTGGGCCGCCCCTGTCGGTAGCGTGCCGGCGCCCCCGATCGTGTGGGACGGGAGCAGGATAGCACCGCCTCCCGCCGGAGAAAAAGCGGCCGGCAGCCTGCCATGGATCACGAGTCCCCCCTTCCCACCGCACCGCCGCGAGGCGCCGATCCGAAACTCGCCCTGGCCGGCGGCCGGATGGTCGAGCTGGCCGGGCGGGCCGTCCGCCGGGCGGCCGAAGGGGGCCGACCCGTGCTCTGCTCCTGGCACGCCGAGGTGGAGCCGGTCGATGCGCTGGCGCTCTTCGCCGCGCTGGGGAGCGAGGGGTTCCGCTTCTACTGGGAGCGGCCGAAGGACGGCTTCGCGCTGGCGGCGGCCGGGGTCGCCCTGCGTTGCCGGGCGGAGGGGCCCGCCCGGTTCGAGGCGGTCGGCGCCGAGGTGGAAGCCGTGTTCGGCTCGGCGGCCGGCGCCGGCGATGCGCCCCCGCACCTGGCCGGCCCGTTCGCCGTGGGCGGGTTCTCCTTCTTCGACGAGGTGGATGAGGCCCAGTGGCCGGGCTTCAGCCCCGCGCAACTGGTCTTCCCCGCGTGGTCGCTGGCGTGCCGCGCCGGGCGCTGCGCCGTGACGGTCTCGGCCCTGGCCGCGCCGCGGCCGGACGCCCTGGACACGGCCGTGGCCGAGCTGGCCGCCGAGCTGGCGCGGGGCTTCGGCCGGGTGCGCCAGGCGCTTCCGGAGGCGCTGCACGCGCCGCCCGGGGGCACGGCCGCCCCCGCCGCGCCGGTGATCCTGCACCATGCCGATGGCGTGGCGGGCCACCGGCAGTGGGTGGCGATGGTGCGCGCGGCGCTGGGCGAGATCCGGGGCGGGCAGCTCTCCAAGATCGTGCTGGCGCGCGTAGCCGACCTCGCCGCGGCGCGGGGGTTTTCGCACCAGGCCGTGCTGGCCCGGCTGCGCGGCGCGTATCCGAACTGCTTCACGTTCCTGGTCGATCCGGGCGGCGGCCGGGCGTTCCTCGGCGCCACCCCGGAGCGGCTGGCCCGCTTCGAGGGCCGCAGCGTGCGCCTGGGCGCGCTGGCCGGCACGGCTCCCCGCGGCGAGCGCGCCGATGCCGATGAGCTGCTGGCGCGCGGCCTGATGGAAAGCGGGAAGGAGCGCGCCGAGCACGCCTATGTCGTGGACGCGATCGTGCGGGCCGTGGCGCCGCTGGCCGACGCGATCGCGCGGCCCGACGCGCCCCAGCTCGTCAAGCTGAACAACGTGCAGCACCTCTACACGCCCATCACGCTGCGGCTGCGGGAGCGGCAGAGCCCGTTCGAGGTGCTGCGGCGGCTGCACCCCACCCCGGCCGTGGGCGGCCACCCCAGCCAGGCGGCCTGCGCCCGCATCCGCGCCTGCGAGGATTTCGACCGGGGCTGGTACGCTGCGCCGGTGGGCTGGCTCAACGGCCGTGGCGAGGGCGAGTTCGCCGTGGCCCTCCGCTCCGGCACGCTCCAGGCCAACCGCGCGCGCCTGTTCGCCGGCAGCGGGATCGTGGCCGGATCGGACGCCGAAGCCGAGTACTTCGAAACCCAGCTCAAGCTCCAGCCCATGCTTACGGCGCTGGCATTCGCCTGAGCCGGCCGCCGCGCCGCGGCACTCCCCCCACCCCTGCCCCCGCTGTGCCATGGGTCAAGCCGAGTCGCGCTCCAACCGCAACACGCTGTGGGCCTCGGTGTTCGTCGAGGAGCTGCGGCGCGCCGGGATCGGGACGGCGTGCATCTCGCCGGGCTCCCGCTCGACGCCCCTGACGCTGGCGCTGGCCCGGCAGCCGGGAATGACCCTGTACACCCACATCGACGAGCGCAGCGGCGCCTTCTTCGCGCTGGGCCATGCCAAGGCCACCGGCCGGCCGGTGGTGCTGGTGTGCACCTCGGGCACGGCCGCGGCCAACTTCCATCCCGCCGTGATCGAGGCCGCCCACGCCCAGGTGCCGCTGATCGTGCTCACCGCCGACCGCCCCGCCGAGCTGCGCGATACCGGCGCCGGCCAGACCATGGACCAGCTCAAGCTCTACGGCGGCGCGGTGCGCTGGTTCTTCGAGGTGGGACCGCCTGAGGTTTCCGACCGCGGGCTGCGCCATCTGCGCGGGCTGGCGGGGCGGGCCGTGTTCGAGGCCACCCGCGCGCCCGCCGGCCCCGTGCACCTGAACTTCCCCTTCGGCAAGCCGCTCGAGCCGATCCCCGTGGCCGGCGATGTGCCGCCGGAGCTGGAGCGCCGCCATCCCCTCGCGCTGCTCGGCCGGGAGGGCGCGGCCTACAGTCGCGGCGAGCCGGCCCGGGCGCTGCCGGCCCCGGCCACCGTGCGGCGGCTGGCGGAGCTGGTGCGGGCGCGCCGGCGCGGCCTGATCCTGTGCGGCCCGATGTCGACGGCGTCGCTCCGGGCCGACGGCCGCGACAACGGCACGCCCGGCCTGGGCGCGGCCTGGGCGGAGGCCGTCGCGGCGCTGGCCCGGCAGGCGGGCTATCCCGTGCTCGCCGAGCCGCCCTCCCAGGTGCGCGCGGGCACGCACGACACCAGCCACGTCATCGCCCACGGCGAGGCCATCCTGCGCGCCGCCGCCTTCCGCAAGCGGCTGGCGCCCGAGCTGGTGCTGCGCTTCGGCAGCATGCCCACGGCAGCGGCGGCGGAGACCCTGCTCGACGAGCACCCGGCCTGCCCGGTCGTGCTGGTGCACGAGGCCGGCAGTTGGCTCGAGCCCACCCACCACCCGGCGGAGGTGATCCAGGCCGACCCCGCGGCGTTCTGCCTGGCGCTGGCGGAGGCGCTCGGGCCCCGGCCGCCGACGCCCTCCCCCCTGCTGGCGGCCCTGCGCGAGGCCGACCGCCTGGCGGCCGCGGCCATCGCGGAGGCGGTGGGCTCGCCGGAGGATACCGGGGCCCTGCCGGAAGGCGGGGGCCGGCGCGAGTGGTTCGAGGGGCGCGTGTTCAGCGAGCTGGGGCGGCTGCTGCCGGCGGGCGCCCTGCTCTGTACGGCGAGCAGCATGCCCGTGCGCGACCTGGACGCGTTCTCGCCCGTCACCGACCGCGCCGTGCGCCATCTGGTCAACCGCGGCGTCAACGGCATCGACGGCACGCTCTCCGCCGCGCTGGGTGCCGCTGCCGCGTGGCAGGGCGCGGGCGCCGCAGGGCATGGCGTGGGCGCCGCAGGGCAAGGCGCGGGCACACCTGGGCACGGTGCAGCGCCGGCCGTGCTGGTCACCGGCGACCTGGCGTTCCTGCACGACAGCAACGGGCTGCTCGCCGCCAAGCTCTACGGGATTCCGCTGACCATCATCCTCATCAACAACGACGGCGGGGGCATCTTCGAGATGCTCCCCGTCGCCGCGTTCGGCGAGGCCTACGAGCGGCACTTCGGCACGCCGCACGGGCTCGACTTCGCGCCGCTCTGCGCCGCCTACGGCGTGCCGCTGCTGCGGCCGCGGGACTGGGCGGAGTTCCGCACCCTGGTCGGCCAGGGGCTGAGCCGAGGCCAGGGCCGCCCGGCCACGCGCGTGATCGAGCTCCGCACGGAGCGTCGCCGCAACCGCGCGCAGCACCTGGCCGTCTGGGAGGCCGTGGCCCGCCGCATCGAGGCCGCGTTCCCGCCTGGCCGTGCGGTATAGGCTCCCCGAGGCACGAGCCGGGGAGCGGGGAGGATACGATGGACGGGATCGGACGCCGCTGCTTCATCCGGGGCACGGCCGCCGCCGCGCTGGCCGTGCTCGATGCGGCCCGCCGTCCGGCCCAGGCGGAGCCGCGCGTCCCGGCGAAGCTGACGGACCTCGATCACGTCATCATCCTGATGAAGGAGAACCGCTCCTTCGACCACTATTTCGGCACGCTGCGCGGCGTGCGCGGCTTCGACGACCCGCCGGCGGCGGCGGGCAAGGACGGCCGGTCGGTGTTCCAGCAGCGGGACCCGGAGCACCCCGAGGGTCACGTCCTGCCGTTCCGGCTGGACACGACGCGCACCAGCGCCCAGCGCCTGCCGGACCTGCCCCACAGTTGGCGCGCGCTCCACCGCATCTGGAACGGGGGCAGGCTGGATGCGTGGATTCCCACCCATCGCGCCGTGCGCACCCTCCCAAGCGCCGCCGCGCCGCTGGCGATGGGCTATCACACCCGGGAGGACCTGCCCTGCTACCACGCGCTCGCCGACGCCTTCACGGTCTGCGACGGCTACCACGCATCGGTGCTCGGCCCCACCCACCCGAACCGCTACCAGCTGATGACCGGCACGCTCGACCCCGAGGGTCGCGGCGGCGGGCCCGCGATCGACAACCGGCGCCGCACCTGCACCTGGGAGACGTACCCCGAGCGGCTGGAGCGGGCCGGCATCACCTGGCGCATCTACCACGACAGCGACGATTACGGCTGCAACGTCCTGAAGTACTTCGCCCGGTTCCGCACGGCGCCGCCCGGCTCGCCGCTCCACGAGAACGCCTTGCGCGACCGGCCCTTCGCGGAGCTGCTGCGCGACCTGCGCACGGGCAACATCCCACAGGTGAGCTGGATCGTCCCGCCCACGGCCGTTACGGAGCATCCACCCTACCTGCCGGCGGCGGGGGAGCACCACACGCGGCAGGTGCTCGATGCGCTCTGGGCCAATCCGGCCCTGTGGGCGCGCACTGCGCTGATCCTGAACTACGACGAGAACGACGGTCTGTTCGACCACGTCGCCCCGCCGACGCCGGAGCCGGGCACGTCGGGGGAGTTCGTGCGCGGCCAGCCGATCGGGCTCGGCTTCCGCGTGCCCTGCCTGCTGATCTCGCCCTTCAGCCGCGGCGGGTACGTCTGCGGCGACACCTTCGACCACACCTCGACCCTGCGCCTGCTCGAAGCGCGGTTCGGCGTCGAGGTGGCGGCCCTCAGCCCCTGGCGGCGGCGGGTCTCGGGCGATCTCACCCGTGCGTTCGGCTTCGGCGAGCCGCCCCGGCAGGACGTGCCTCCGCTGCCCGAGACGGAGCCGGTGCTGCGCGTCGCCGAGCGGAATGCCGCGACCTTGCCCGCGCCGGCGGTCCCGGAACAACAGGCCATGGCCCGGCAGGAGCCTGGCACCCGGCCCCGGCGGGGCTCACATTGACATGGCCGCTCAATGGACTGACTCGCTCGCGCCCGCTCCCATGAACGCCATCCGCCTCCATGCCGAGTGCGATGCTCCCGCGCCGGGCCGACCCGTGCTGGTGCTGCTGCACGGCTTCACGGGCGACGGCACCACCTGGGAGCCCGTGCGGGAGGGGCTGCGCCGCCGGGGCCGCACGGTGGCGGTGGAGCTGCTCGGCCACGGGCGCTCCCCGGCGCCCGACGATGTGGCCCCGTATCGGATGGAGGCCTGTCTCGACCAACTGGAGGCGCTGCTGGCGCGCCTCGGCATCGGCCCCGCGTGGTGGGTCGGCTACTCGATGGGGGGTCGCGTGGCGTTGCAGGTGGGCGTGCGCAAGCCCCACCTCGTGGCGGGGCTGGTGCTGGAGAGCGCCACGCCCGGGCTGGAATCGCCGGCGGAGCGCGCCGAGCGCGTGGCGGCCGACGAGGCCCTCGCTGCCGGCATCGGGCGCGACGGCCTCGAGGCGTTCGTCGAGCGCTGGACGGCGCTCCCGATGTTCGAGGGGCTGACCCGGCTGCCGGCCGGGCGCAAGGCCGCCCTGCGCGCCCAGCGCCTGCGCAACGCGCCGCAGGGGCTCGCCAACAGCCTGCGCGGGATGGGCACGGGCAGCATGCCCTCGGCCTGGGGGGCGCTGGGCCGGCTGGCCGTGCCCACGCTGCTGCTGGCCGGCGGGCGCGACGCGAAGTTCGTCGCCATCGCCCGGGCCATGGCGGGGCTGATCCCCGGGAGCACCCTGGCCCTCATTCCCGAGGCCGGCCACAACGTGCACGAGGAGGCGCCTGAGCCCTACCTGCGCGCCGTGGAGGCCTTCTTCGCCTCGCGCGGGAGCGCCCGATGAACCCCGACCCGCGCCGGGAGGCCCATGCGCGGCGCCAGGCCGCGGGCGACGCGACGTTCGCGCTGCGGATGCTGGCGATCGTCGCCATCGCGTTCGGGGTGTTCACCGCCACGGCCGTGGTGGCCGCCCTGCTCAGCCCCGAGCATCTGCGCGCCGCCCTCACCGCGGCGCCCTGGCTGGGCCCGTTCAACCTGGCGATGGGACTGGTCTATATCCTGGCGGGCGTCGGCCTGTGGCGCCTCAAGCGCTGGGGGGTGGGCCTGACCCTCGTGGTCGCCGCCGTCACCCTCGGCGCGGCAGGCGCGCTGGCCCAGCGCTGGCTGGCGACGCCTGGCGACGACCCCCGGCCGCTCGCGGGGATGGGGCTGCGCGCGCTGGCCTGGGTGGCGTTCGCCCTGCTCGCGCGGCAGAGTGCGCGGCGCATCGCGGCGGCCCACCGCGCTGTACCGCCGGCGCCGCCCGTGCCCCCCGCCGTCCCACCGCCCGCGCCGCCCTCCGATCCCCCGGCGGCCCCGTGAGCGCAGCCACGAGGGAGCCCCGCGCTGCGGCGGCGGGCGACCGGGGCGACGGCGGGCGGGTGGCGCTGCGGGTGGCGGCGCTGCGGGTGGCGGCCCTGCTCTGCCTCGTCGGGCTCGCGCCGGCGCTGGGCGGCTGCGGGGTCGGCTACTACTGGCAGGCCGGGCTCGGGCAGTGGGAGATCGTGCGCCAGCGCCGCCCCATCGCCGAAGTGCTGCACGATCCGCAGGTGCAGGAGCAGACCAAGGCCCGCCTGCGGCTGGTGCTGGAGGTGCAGGAGTTCGGCAGCGCGCGGCTGGGGCTCGACCCGCGGGGACAGTACCGCACCTATACCGATCTCCGCCGGCCGCAGGTGAGCTGGCTGGTGGTGGCCGCGCGGCCCTACGCCTTCGAGTCGTACCGGAGCTGCTTCCCGATCGTGGGGTGCTTCGGGTACCGGGGCTACTTCGCCCGCGGCGGCGCCGACGCCTTCGCGGCGGAGCTGCGCGGGGGCGGCTGGGACGTGCTGGTGCGACCCGTGCGGGCCTATTCGACCCTGGGCTGGTTCGAGGACCCGGTGCTGAACACCTTCCTCGACGGCGATCCCCTGGCGCTGATGGGCACGATTCTGCACGAGCTGGCCCACCACCACCTGTACCTGGAGGGGGACACCGTGTTCAACGAGTCCTACGCCACCGTGGTGGAAGAGGAGGGGGTGCGCCAGTTCCTCCGGGAGCGCCGCCCCGCCGAGCCCGGGCTGTACCGCCGCCATGAGGCGCTCCAAGCCGACCGCGCCCTGTTCCTCCGCATCGTCGAGGGCGGGCGGCAGCGGCTGGAGGCGCTCTACCGCTCCGGCATCCCGGAGCCCGAGCTGCGCGCCGAAAAGGCCCGCCGCTACGCGGCGCTGCGCGCCGACTTTGATTCCCAGCGCGCCTCGTTTAGAATTGCGAAGTATCAGGGCTGGTTCCACCAGCCGCTCAACAACGCGCATCTGGTGGAAATCGGCCAGTATCACCAGCGGGAGCGCGCCTTCCTGGGGCTGCTCAGGCGGGAGGGCGGCGAGTTCCCCCGCTTCCTCGCGGCGGTGGCGGCGCTGGCCGCGCAGCCCAAGGCCGCCCGCGATTCCGCATTGGATGCGCTCGCAAAGGAACCCCTTGACCGACCGTGACCCCCTCGCCGCGCTGGCGGCCTCGCCCTCGGCGGTCGCCCCCGCGGCCAGCGCCCCCACGGCACTGCGCGTGGCCAAGCCCGACTGGCTCAAGGTGCGCATGCCGCAAGGCGAGCGCTACCAGTGGATCCGCCGCCGGGCGCGCGCGCTGAACCTGCACACGGTGTGCGAAGAGGCGCGCTGCCCCAACATCGGCGAATGCTGGCAATCGGGGACGGCCACCTTCATGCTGATGGGCGAGACGTGCACGCGCGGCTGCCGCTTCTGCGCCGTGCAGACGGCGCGCTGCCCCGCGCCGCTCGACCCCGCCGAGCCGGCCCACATCGCCGGGACCATCCGCGAGATGGGGCTGAGCTACGTGGTGCTGACCTCCGTGAACCGTGACGATCTGCCCGACCAGGGGGCGGGCCACATCGCCGCGACCATCCGCGAGACCCAGGCCCGCAACCCCGGGCTGCTGATCGAGGTGCTGATCCCCGACTTCCGGGGCGATGCGGCGTGTCTCGCCGCGGTGGCGGCCGCCGGTCCGGCGGTGCTCGCCCACAACGTGGAGACGGTCGAGCGGCTCACGCCGCGCGTGCGCGATCCCCGCGCCGGCTACCGCCAGTCGCTGGCCGTGCTCGACCACCTGCGGCGCACGGCGCCGGCCATCCCCACCAAGTCGTCCCTGATGCTCGGGCTGGGCGAAAGCGAGGGCGAAATCCTCGAGGCCATGCGCGACCTGCGCGCGGCGGGCTGCGCCTTCCTCACCCTGGGGCAGTACCTCCAGCCCGACCGGCGCAAGCTCAAGGTGGTCGAGTTCCTGCCCCCGGAACGCTTCCGGGCGCTGGAGCAGGCCGGGCTGGCGCTGGGCTTCCGCTACGTGGCCGCCGGGCCGCTGGTGCGCAGCTCCTACCGCGCCGCCGAGTTCTTCATCGCGCAGGCGCTGGGCCGGCCGCGCCCCGCTCCCGCCGAGCCTTCCCCGGGTGTGGCGAAAGGCACTGCCTGATTCCATTTCCAAATCAACAGTAGGAAGAATCCGCGTGCCTGAGGAGCCCTGCGGAGCAGGGCGTCTCGAAGGCCGCGGCCGACGCTCCGTGCCCTTCGAGACGCGCTTCGCGCTCCTCAGGGACGCGGTATTTTCATCTCATTGAAGTGGAATTGGAATGACCCGGCGCGGCAGGGGCGCGCATGGCCCTGGCCCCTCTCCGCGCCGAATCCCGCGCGGTCATGCGCTGACGTCGAAGCCGACGATGGTGACGTCGTCCTCGACGGCGGTGTTGCCCATGAAGCGGGTCAGGTCTTCGAGCAGTTGATCGAGGGTGGTCTGGATGTCGCCATTCGCCTCGTCGCGGATGAACCGGGTGAAGCGCTCCATCCCGTACTGCTCATGGGCCGCGTTGCGGGATTCGTAGAGGCCGTCGGTGTACAGGAAGATGCGATCGCCGGCCTCGATCGCGATCGAGTCCGCCGTGTAGGGCACGTCCTCGAAAAAGCCGAGAAAGGTGGCCTGCGAGCCCAGCTCGATCACGGCGCCGCTGCTGCCGCGCCGCACCAGCAGCGGCGGATGACCGCCCCCCGCATACGTAAACGTGCGCGCTGCCGTGTCGTAGATGCCGTAGCAGGCGGTGACGAAGCTGTGCTTCGAGTAGAGGCACAGCTCGCGGTTCATCTGGGCGAGCACGCCCGCGGGGTCTTCGCTGCCGAAGCAGGCGTTGCGGAAGGTGATCTTGGTCATGGCGGTGATGAAGGCCGAGGCGACGCCGTGGCCGCAGACATCCGCGATGAACACGCCCAGCTTCCGCCCGCCCGCCAGGGTCACCACATCGAAGAAGTCGCCGCCGACCTCGGCCATGGGGAGATAGCGCGAGCCGACGGTGAAGCCCGTGCTTGCCGGGAAGCGGTCGGGCATCAGCGCGGCCTGGATGGCGCGCGCCGCCTCGAGGTTCTCCATGAACTGGGCGTTCCGCCGCCGCAGCAGATCGTTGGCGGCGATCAGCTCCTTCTGCAGGCGGCGCAGCCGGATGTGGTTGCGGACGCGGGCGATCAGCTCGTCGAAGTTGAAGGGCTTGGTCAAGTAATCGTCGGCGCCCATATCGAGCCCGGCCACCTTCTTCTTCGCCTCGCCCTCGGCGGAGATGAGGATGATGGGCAGGTCCGACCGGCCGGGGAGGCCGCGCACGGCCCGCAACAGATCGAGCCCGTTCATCCTGGGCATCATCACGTCGGAGAGGAGCAGCTCGATCTTGCCGCTGCGCCGGATGATCTCCAGCGCCTCTTCGCCATTGGTGGCCGTCTCGACGTCGAAGTTCTGCCTGACCAGGTAGTACTTGACGATGCGGAGGATGTCGGGGTCGTCATCGACCACGAGCAGCCGCGGCCGATCCAGAATCAGCGCTCCGGAGGCCTCGGCTCCGGCTGGTCTGCCCTTGTTGATCTCTGCCATGATCGCGACACTTAAATGGGGAGGGGCCTCGCGTCCCGTGCCATAATCGCCGGGTGGGAGATGGCAGTCAAGGTGTGGCTTGCCGTCGGGGCGGAATGTCTCGCGCCGTTCCGGCCGCAAGTTTGCATGGCTTTCCCGATAGGTCTACGGTCAGCAGGGCCTGTGTGCCGAGGGGCCCGCTGGCGCTCCCCGGAACCCGGACCCCTTTGCCGCCATGCACGACGCCAAACCGATGCGAAAGACGTTTCACCAGCGCTTGCGCGAGGGCCGCATCGCCGCCCGGCAGACGCCCGAGGTGATGGCCGTGCTGGTCAACCTGAGCGAGCAGGCCTACCGGGCGCTGGAGGCCGGCGGGTACCCGACCGAGGAGACCCTGAAGCGGCTCTGCACCATCATGGACTGGAACTACTACGAGACCCACCGCCTGATCGTCAACGAGATGATCGCTCCGCCGCGGCCCGATGCCGGCGCGGGGAGCAGCGCCCAGCCGTCGGAGCCCGAGCCCCCGCCGGGCGCGGCCCCGCCCGACAGGGCCGATTCCCTGAGCGCCCGCATGCGTCAGGTGCGCGAGAGCACCGGCCAATCGCCCCAGATCATCGCCCGGCTGCTCAACATCGATCCGCACCACTACGACCGGCTGGAGCAGGGAGAACCGCCGCCGATGGGGCTGCTGCGCCGGATCAGTCTCGTGTACAACTGGAACTTCAACGAGCTGGTGGATCTGCTGCGCAGGGACCAGGCCCGCAGCTTCCAGCCCAGCCGCACGGGATCGCCGTTTCCGGTGAATGCAGCGCACCTGTACAAGCTGCAGGCCGTCTGGGACGACCTGCGGGAGCGCTTCCAGCAGGCCCCCGAGGCGCAGCAGCAGCTCGTGCTCGGCCAGCTCGAGCTGATCCGGGATACGCTGGGGCGGCGGCGCTCGGAGAACGCGCCCGCCCGCGGCAAGTGATCGCTGCACGGTCCCTGTGAGCGATACGGTTCACTTTGCGGCTTGCGATCGTGCATGGCACCGTGTCCATCGAACCGCTTGCTTCGCTCGCTCCTCGGGAACGCGGCTCGTTCCGCGTTCCTGAGGAGGGCCCGCCTTGGCGGGCCCGTCTCGAAGCCTGTCCTGAGCGAGGCCGAAGGAGGCACGGAACGGTGCGAGCCAAACTTCGCGATCTGAACCGTAACGGTCCCTGTGGGGATCGGGAAACATCCCGGCCCCAGCGCTCCGCTGCCGCCGGCCGGAGGCCACTCGGCCGCGGAGGGCTTCGGCCCGCACGCGGCTGCGGAATGCGCCCGGCGCCCTTGCTTCCACCATGGATCGTCCCATGAAGGGTCTCCACTTCGCGCGCCCGTTCGAGTACCGCCTGGAAACGGCGCAGGAAAATATCCTGCAGGGACAGACCATCGAGGGCACCCTGGCCGTGATCAACCGGGACGCGACTGGACAGGGTGCGCTCGATCTGGAGATCGCGCTGGTCTACGGCGAGTTCAAGGAGATCAAGCAGAGCGGCGCGCAGGCCTTCTCCTTCATCGAGCGCCTCACGTTGGCCAGAAACCTGCGCATCGGCCCGGGGCAAAGCCATCAGGCGTCGTGGCGGTTCAAGCTGGCCCTCGATTGTCCCGTCACCAGCAAGCACGGCAGCCTGTTCCTGCTCTATGGCAGCGATCTCTCGACGCCGGGCGGCTGGGGGCGGATCGACCTGCCGGTCGACCTGGCGCCCCCGCTCCAGGTGCTGGTCGGCCTGCTCGAAAACTCCTTCGCCTTCGTCGAAAGAGGGCGCCGCCACTCGGAGGGCTTCACGGAGCTCAAGCTCAAGCCGCCCGCGTCCTACGCGGCGCTGGAGGAGCTGCTGCTCTCGGTGCGGCTCAATGCCGAGGGGCTGGCGCTGCGCTTCCGGGGCAAGGTGAAGGGCCTCTCGCGGGTGACGGCCGGCGGCCTGCGCTCGCGCTGGGTGGATCATGAGCGCGTGCTGCCGCTCGAGCAGGTGCTGGTGAAGGAGGGCCAGCCGGACCGGCAGCTCCTGCGCAGCGCCTTCGAGGAGGCCATCAAGGAAATCACCCCGGACCAGCTGCTGCGGAAATAGCCTCGCTCCCGCCTGGCCGTGGACGCATCCGCCGGGCCGGACGAGGCCGCCCACGCGGCGCGCCTCCTCATGGCTCTGGCGCGCGGCTCCGGGCACGAGCGTCCCGTGCGGCGCGCGCGGTGTCGATGGGACCGTGGTCCAGGTCGGCATGGCGCTATCCGCTCCGCCGCGCAACCAGGGCGTTGCCGGCGCCGGGCTTGGCGACCGCAAAGCGGTGGGGCCTGGCATGAGACGGGTTCGACGGCCCGGATGGCGCCGGGGGAAGTGCGCGTCGGCGAGCGTCCAGGTTCACCCGCTGAGCGCCCCTCACTTTTCTTGAGGAGAAATCTTTTCGTTTTCAATGATTTGGTGGAACATGGCGATGATTAAGTTGGACAACTCGCACACGGAGGTGCGTCGCCATGTTCCGAGAGCAAGCATACGGATTGCTGAGGG
>JACQKK010000136.1 GCA_016204605.1 Candidatus Lambdaproteobacteria bacterium | reverse complement strand
TGGCGGGGAGGGGCCGGGGGAGGGGTTTTGCAGGGCAATCGCACTCTTGACCTGCCGCGCAATCCCGGACGGAAGCGGCGACTTTGGACTTGCCCTGGCAACGCCACCGCACTGCGGCCCAGGCGCCTCGCACCCGGGGGCGACGAGCCCTGAGCCTACCCGAGCGCGAGCGCCGAGACAAGCGCGGCGGAAGCGAGCCGACGGCGCGGGGCTCACGAATCGAGCGGGCGCGAGGGGGGGCGCCGCGGCGTGCCGCCCGGCTGAAGCGCAGCATCGTCGCCCGCGGCCGGACGCGCGGGCTGGGGCGCCGGGCCGGCGATCGCCCGCACGACGATCTGCACCAGCCGCTCGGCGGCAACGGGCTTGAGCACGCACTCGTCGAAGCCGAGTTCGCGCGCGCGCCCCTGGGCCAGCTCGGGATAGGCGGTCATCAGGATCACCGGCACGGCGGGTCGTATCGCGCGGATCGCCTGCAAGAACGCGGCGCCGTCCAGGCGCGGCATGCGCATGTCGGTCACCACCGCCACGAACCCGTCGGGCTGCGCGCGGAACGCCTCGATGGCCAACCGGCTGTCGGTCTGCAGGCTGACGTGGTAGCCGGCCTGATGCAGGGCCACGGCGGCGAACGAGGCTGCCGAGAAATCGTCATCCACCAGCAACACCTTGGGGGGCGCCGTGGACAGCGTCGCCTTCCCGACGAGCGGCTCGGCCAGGCACCCTTCCAGCGGGAAATAGACGGAGACGGTAGTCCCCTGGCCCAAGGCGCTCTGCACCTGGATGTAGGCGCCGTGCTGCACGACGATGCCGAACACGGAGGCGAGCCCCAGCCCGGTGCCCTGGACATGCTGCTTGCGCGAGAAGAAGGGCTCGAAGAGCCGATCCTGGGTCTCCGTGTCCATCCCGATCCCGGTATCGGAAACCGCCAGACTCACGGTGGCGCCGGTCAGGCGGTGCATGTAGACGGGAATGCCCGCCAGCACCACCCGTCGCAGCGTGACGCCCAGCTCGCCGCCCAGGGGCATCGCCTGGATCGCGTTCAGGCACAGGTTCATCAGCAGGCGGTTGAGCTGTATCGCATCCGCCGGCACGGGCGGCGCGTCCGACGCCACGTCGATCCGCAGGCGCACCTGCGGGGGCACCGAGGGCCTCAGTTGTGCGGTCACCTCCTCCACCACCCGCCCCAGTCGGAGCAGCTCGCGCCTGCCGTCCGCCTTTCGCCCCACCAGCAGGATCTCCTCGACCAGCTCCCTGGCTCGCAACGCGGCCTTATGCACCTGCCCCACGAGCGGGCGCGCCTGGTGCTCCGGCGCAAGGCTCTCCAGCGCCAGCTCGGCGTAGCCCGCGATCGGTTGCAGCAGGTTCCTGAAGTCGTGGGCGATGCTGCCCGCCAGCGTTCCCAGGGCTTCGAGGCGCTGGGCGCGCCGGAGCCGGGTTTCCATTTCCAGTTGCTGGGTGACGTCGCGCTGCACGGCGAGAATCGAGATGATGCGGCCGTTCGGGTCCCGCAGCGGCGTCATGCTGGCCACCGTATGGTACAGGGTGCCGTCGCGGCGCCGGTTGACGACCTGGCCGCTCCAGGCCTCCCCTTTGGCCAGCGCCGCCCACAGGATTCCGTAGAAGGCCGTATCCTGGTGTTCCCCGCCGAGCAGATCGGGGCGCTGGCCGAGCGCCTCTTCCCGCGTGTAGCCGGTGATGCGCTCGAAAGCCGGATTGACGTACTGGATGCGCCCCTCGGGCGAGGTGATGAAGATGCACTCGTCGGACTGCTCGACGGCGGTCGCCAGCCGCGCCCGCTCCTCCTCCGCCCGGCGCTGCTCGCTGATGTCGACCAGCGTCACCTGCACCGCGGGGCCGCCTTGCCATTCGACCCGCTGGGCGAGCGACCCCAGCCAGAGCTGCGTGCCGTCGCGGCGCAGGCCTTGGTACGCATTGTACTGTGGCGGGCTCTGGCCTTCCTGCACGGCCTGCCGATTGCTCCGCAGCCGATCCCGATCGCCCTGCGCCACCAGGAAATCCAGCGGATCGCGGCCGAGCATGTCGGCCGGCGAGTCGTACCCGTAGATGTTGGCATACGCCGCATTGGCGAACGCGATCCGGCCCTGCTGAAGGATCACATAGCCCTGGATGGAGCCCTCGACGAGGTTCCGGAACTTTTCCTCGCTGCGGCGCAGCTCCTCCTCGGCCCGCTTGCGTTCGGTGATGTCGACGATGGCGGAGTGATTGGCCGGGCGGCCCAGCCAGGTCATCGGGCTCACGCGGTTCTCGACCCAGATCGCCGAGCCGTCCTTGCGCACCCCCTGGTACTCGTAGCGGGTCGGGGCCTCGCCCCCGCTGCGCCGCGCCTGCGAGTAGCCTCGCAGCCGGGCATGCTCCGCAGGGGCGGCGAACTCAAGCGTCGTGCGACCGATCGTTTCTGCGGGCGTGGCATAACCGAACATCTCGGCGTACGCCTGGTTGCAGAACACGACGATGCTGTCCTGGATGATGCGGATGCCCTGGATCGAGCCCTCGACGAGCAGGCGATACTTCTCCTCGCTCAGGCGCAGCTCCTCTTCGGCGCGCTTGCGATCGGTGATGTCCACGATGGCGGAGTGGTTGGCGGGGCGCCCTTCCCACGTCATCGGGCTCACCCGGTTTTCCAGCCAGATCGGAGAGCCGTCCTTGCGCACCCCCTGGAACTCGTAGCGGGCCGGGACCTCGCCCCCGCTGCGCCGCGCCGCCCGGTAGGCGAGCAGGCGCGGATGCTCGAAGGGTGCGGAGAAATCGCCCGTGGGCCGGCCCACCACCTCGGCCGGTGAGCCGTAGCCGAACATTTCCGCGAACGCCTGGTTGCTGAACACCACGAAGCCATCCTGGGTGATGCGGATGCCCTGGATCGAGCCCTCGACCAGGCGCCGGTACTTCTCTTCGCTGACGTGCGAGGCTTCCTCGGCGCGCTTGCGCTCGCTGATATCCACGATGGTGGTTTGCAGCGCCGGCTGGCCCTCCCAGGTGACCCGTCGCACCACGTTTTCGAGCCAGATCGTCGTCCCGTCGGCACGCAGCCCGAGGTACGCGTAGCTGGGCGCCACGTCCTCGCCGCGGAAGCGGCGCCGGCCGTACTCGTTGAGCCGTTCCCGATCCTGGGGCGCGATCAGCTCCAGCCGGGCGCGCCCGATCAGTTCCCCTGCGCTCGCGAAGCCGAAGATGCGGGCGGCCGCCGGGTTCGCGAACAGGATGCGGTTGCGGCTGTGGACGAGCATGCCCTGGATGGAGCCTTCCGCCAGGTTGCGGAATTTCTCTTCGCTCACGCGCAGCTCCGCCTCGGCGCGCTCGCGCTCGCGATTCTGGCGGGCGAGCGCCCGGTTGCCCCGCACCACCGCCAGGTAGTGCCACCCGCCCATGGCCAGCAGCAACACGAGCACCACGGCGCCCATCAGCCTGGCGACCAGGCTCGCCGTCCAGAAGGGGGCGGGCTGGGCGTGCCACTTGAGGTAGATCTCCCGATAGCGTGGCGTCTTGAGAAACTCCGCCACGGCCGCATCCAGCCGGGCCAGCAACGCCGGGTTGCCGTCCCGCACGGCAATGGCGCGCTTCACCTCGAACAGCGGGGGGTGCAGAGCCCGGATGCGATCGGCGATGCGCGCTTCGCTGGCCAGCTTCCAGATCGTGGACTCGGTGACGACGATCGCCTCTACGTCGCCGGAGAGCAGCCCGAACAGGGCGTCCGTAACGCCGCGATAGTTGACCGCCACCAGGGCGCGGCGTTCCGCGATCCAGCGCAGTCCCAGGCTGCCGGTGGTAGCCCCCACCCGCCGCCCAGCCAGGTCGTCGCCCGTGCGGATGCCGGCGCTGTCGCGCCGCACGAAGATCGAGACGGCCACCGCCTCGATGGGGCGGGTGAAGTCGAAGGCCTTCTCGCGCGTCTCGTCGGCGCCCAGACTCGGAATCAGATCGGCGTCGCCGTTCGCCAGCGCCTCCTGCACCCCCCGGATGCTTTCCCTGACGAGATAGCGCACCCGCAGCCCGGCCCGGTTCGCGACCTCGTCCATCACCTCGATGGCGAAGCCGATCGGGCGGCCCTGTTCGTCCGTGGCGTAGCTGGGAGGGGCGAGCCGCGGCACGGCAACGATCAGGGGATCACGGGTGGCGAGCGGCTCGCTCTGGACCGGCACCGGCGCTGCACAGGTCAGCACCAGCAGCGCCAGAGCCCCTGCCCGCCGTGCCCAGCGCGCAAGGCGGGCCCGCCGCGCCCGGTGCGGGATGCACGGGGCGGCGCGGGCCGAATGGGGAGCGCGGGTGACCATGTGCGGGGGCCTCTTGCAATCGCGCAGTGCGAGACCGGCCCCGCGTCCCTGGGGCTCGGTGGGGAGTGGGAGGGGAAAGCGCCGCCCTTGCTGCGCACCTTACTGCTCTGCGCACCTTACTGCGCAGAGGCGTGACGAAGGCGCCGACCGGACGCAGGCGGGCAACGCACTCCGCGGCTGCCCGAGGCAAGCGCGCGCCGCGCCCCCCCCCTCCCCCGAAGGCCAATGACGAGGCCACGGTACCGAATCCCTCCAATCCAGCTCAGCCACGGCCCATTTATACCGCCTTCACCACGAGAAGTACCATCCGTTATCACGGATCGGCCGGCTCGGGTGTCTGAATACGGCACCTCATGGCGTGAGGACCGACTCGGCTGTCGACCGGCTCGCGCCGCAGGGTCGAACCCCGGCGGCCTTGGAGCGGGATGGCGCTGCTTGGCTGGGCTCGCTCAATGGAACAACCCCAGCAGGAACACGCCGGGCACGATCAGCGCCACGCCGATCATGGTGCGGCGCGTGGGGCGTTCCAGCCGGAACAGCACGCCGAACAGCAGGGTGAACACCGGGTAGGTGGCGACAAGCGGAGACACCAGCACCACCTTGCCGAGCCCGATCGCCTGGTACAGCGAGGCGACGCCCGCGGCGTTGACCACGCCCGACAGCGCGAACCATGCCGCCCCCACCCGCGCGACGGGCCGTCGGCGCAGCTCCCCTCGCGCCAGCCAGACCGCGGCCAGCCCCAGCACGGAAACGGTGTGGGTGGTCGTCGCGGCGGCGAGCGCGTTCCCCAGCAGTCCCATGCCGTAGCGGCCCAGGTTGTGCGCGGCGCCCCGGATCAGCGCGGTGCCGAGCGGGAAAAGCAGCGAGGCGCGTGAGAACTGCGCCGGGGCGTTGCCGCGCCAGGAGAGCGCCATCACGCCCGACATGATGGCCAGGGTGCCCAGCCAGATGGCCGCACCCGGCGCCTCGGCCAGCACCACGGCCGCCCCAATCACGGCGAACAGCGGCGTGGTGCAGGAGAGCGTGGCGGAGAGGGTCGGCCCCAGCCGGCGGGTGCCCTCGACATACAGCGCCAGCGTGACCATGGGCTGGAAGACACCGTTGAGGGCGAACACCCACACGCCGGGCGAACGCCACGTCTCCGCCGGCACCAGGAACGGCGCGGCGCACCAGTAGATCACGG
>JACQKK010000150.1 GCA_016204605.1 Candidatus Lambdaproteobacteria bacterium | reverse complement strand
GCGGCGGAGACCATTGCCGCGGAAGCGGGGATCGCGGTAGCGTACCTCGACCCCATCGGCGCGGGCCCGCGGTCCACGTATCTCGGCACCATGCGCGCGAACCTGCGCGCCCTCGTGGCGGCACTGCAATGAGCGACCTCAGCCCGTCCCCCGCCCGCCGCGTTCCCGGCCCGGAGGCCCCCGGCCCGTCGGGCGCGCAGGCCCATGTCGCGCCGGGCGCGAGCATCGTCGAGGTGCAGGGCGCCAGCTTCAGCTACGGCGAGCTGCCGGTGCTGGAGAGCATCACGCTCGCCATCGAGCGCGGGGAGTTCCTCGCCGTGCTCGGCCCCAACGGCTCCGGCAAGACCACGCTGCTCAAGCTGATCACCGGCATCCTGGCGCCGCAAGCGGGCGAGGTGCTCGTGTTCGGGCGCAAGGCGCACGAGCTGGGCGCGGAGCGGCGCCGCATCGGCTACCTGCCGCAGGTGGGCACGATCAACTTCCGCTTCCCGGTCACGGCGCTGCAGGTGGTGACGATGGGGCTCTACCCGAGCCTCGGCCCCGGTCGCTACCCGGATCGCGCGGCCCACGAGACGGCCCGGCTGGCCCTGGCGCGGGTGGGCGTCGCGGAGCTCGCCCCCAGGCCGCTGGCGGAGCTTTCCGGCGGGCAGCGCCAGCGGGTGCTGCTGGCGCGCTGCCTGGTGAACGGCCCGGAGCTGATCCTGCTCGACGAGCCCACCTCCGGTGTGGACACGGCCTCGACCGAGGCGCTCTACGAGCTGCTGCGCGCGCTCCAGCAGGGGGGCGCCACCCTGGTGGTGGTCTCCCACGACATCGCCGTCATCACCACCTACGTGAACCGGGTGGCCTGCCTCAACCGGCGGCTGGTGGCCCACGGCCAGCCGGACCAGGTGATGGGCGAGGCCATCCTCCAGGAGATGTACGGCTGCCACGCGATGTTCTTCGGCCACGGCCCCAGCCTGCACATGATCGTGAGCCCGCACCGTGATCGGTGAGCTCTTCCAGTATGCCTTCCTCCAGCGCGCCCTGGTGGCGGGAGGAATCGTGGGGGTGCTCTGCGCCGTGATCGGCGTGTTCGTCGTCCACCGCAACCTGTCCTTCCTCGGGGCGGGCATCTCCCATTCCGCCTTCGGCGGCGTGGCGCTGGGGGTGCTGCTGGGGGTGAACCCGGTGCTGGCGGCGATCGGCTTCTGCCTGCTGGTGGGCTGGAGCATCGCCTGGGTCTCGCTGCGCACCCGCACCGGGGAGGATACGGCGATCGGCATCTTCTTCGCCTCCACCATGGCCCTCGGCGTGCTGCTGATCAGCCTCTCCCGCAACTACCAGCAGGATCTGTTCGGCTACATGTTCGGCAGTATCCTGGCGGTGACGGCGACCGACCTGTGGATCATCTCCGCCAGCGCCGCGGTCGTGCTGCTCGCGCTGTTCGTGTTCGGCAAGGAGCTGCTGTTCACGATCTTCGATCCCGAGGGGGCGGCCGTGGCCGGCCTGCCCACGGAGCGGCTGTATTTCCTGCTCATCACCATGATCACCGTGACCGTGGTGGTCTCGATCAAGGTGGTGGGGATCGTGCTGGTCTCGGCGCTGCTGATCACCCCCGCCGCCGCCGCGTCGCTGCTCAGCCGGCGCTTCACCACCATCCTGCCGCTGGCCGCGGCCATCGGGCTGGGCGCCGCCTGGGCTGGGCTCGCGCTCTCCTTCTGGTGGAACACCCCCTCCGGCGCGACGATCGTGCTGCTGGTGACGGTGCTGTTCCTGCTCGCCGCGCTCTATACACAGTTGAGGGCGCGGCTGCGGCTGAAGGTGCGCGGGGCGTAGTGGCTGGGCAAATGCAAGATCGGCCACCGGACCAACTCGTCGATGCCCTCCCGCCGCTGACGGGGCCGCAGCGTCCCCACCCCTGCCCCTCCCCACCAGGTGAGGAGGGGTGATTGCAGCGCGCGCCGGTGGCCGAGCGGGTGCTCCCTCCCGCTCCGGAAGGAGAGGGAGGGCGCACGGTATCGGCCACCACGGCACATCGGAGCCTTGCTCCCTCCCCCCTTGCGGGGGAGGGCTGGGGTGGGGGCGCACCGGCGTCAGCCAGCGGGGGTGAGGCCGCCCGGCGCCGTTCCCATTCGGGACGATTTCCGGTACACACTCGCTAGGCGACGCGGAGTGCCCGACGGCGCGGGTTATTGAATGGCTCCGGGCGCCGGCGTCCCGCTTCGCTCCGCCTCCCAGCCCCTGGTCGCCCTTGAGTCCCCGCCGCACCGGACCCGGCACCGTCCCCGCCGCCCCCAGCGCCGCCAGCCGCCCGCCGCCCGCGCGCGATTGGCGGAAGCGCTTCAGCTTCGGCCATGTGAAGGTGCTGGTGGTGTGCCGGGGCCCGGTGCGGCTGGAGGCGATCCACGCCTTCGACGGCATGGGCGCGCAGCCCACCGGGATGCTGCTCTCCCAGCGCGACAGCATCGTGTACCGGCGGGCGCTCTCCCCCGAGCTGCGGCTGGTGGGGCGCAACGAGCGCGTGCACCGCATCGCCGACTACGGTGCGGCCGACGCCCGGGAGAAGCAGGCCCGCATCGCGGAGATCCTGCACATTGCGCGCGAGGGGGGCTACACGCACCTCTTCGCCGGCTACGGCTTCATGGCGGAGGATCACGAGTTCATCCAGGCCATCGAGGAGGCGGGGCTGGGGTTCGTCGGTCCGAGCGCCAAGGTGGCGCGGCACGCCGGCGCCAAGGACGCCGCCAAGGCGCTGGCCCGCTCGCTGGGCGTCTCGGTCACGCCCGGCATCGACAATCCGCTGGCCCTGGCCCTGCTCGCCAAGGCGCCCCGGGGCCGCGAGCGCGCCTACCTGGACAGCCTCGCGCGCGAGCACGGGCTGGACGTGGCTGGCGACGCCAACGGCGCCCCCGAGCAGGCGGCGGAGCGGGTGCTCGAGGCCGCCCGGCGGCGCGGCGTGGCGCTGGTCACCCTCGCGGAGCTGCAACGGGAGACCCGGCGCCAGGTCGAGCGGCTGTTCCGGGAGAGCCCCGGCACGCGGCTGCGCCTCAAGCATATCGCCGGCGGCGGCGGCAAGGGCCAGCGCATCGTCAGCGCGCCCGACGAGGTGGCCGCTGCGGTGTTCGAGGTGCTGAACGAGGCCAAGGCCACCGGCCCCGGGGACAACTCGAACTTCCTGATCGAGGTCAACATCGAGCGCACCCGCCACAACGAGATCCAGCTGCTCGGCAACGGCTCCTGGTGCGTCGCGCTCGGGGGCCGCGACTGCTCCCTGCAGATGAACGAGCAGAAGCTGCTCGAAGTCTCCGTGACCCAGGAGCTGCTCAGCGCCGCCGCCCGGCGCTACGAGGAGCGCGGCCTGCCCGAACGCGCCGCCGTCCTGCGCGCCGACCTCGCCTCGCTGCAGGCGATGGAGGCCGAGGCCGAGCGGCTGGGGCAGGCGGTGGGGCTCGATTCCGCCTCGACCTTCGAGTGCATCGTGGCCGGCGACCGCCACTTCTTCATGGAGATCAACACCCGTATCCAGGTCGAGCATCGGGTCACGGAGATGGTCTATGGGCTGCGCTTCACCAACCCCGAACAGCCGCACGAGGTGCTGGAGGTGGACTCGCTGGTCGAGGCCATGCTGTGGCTGGCCGTCCATGGCAGCCACCTGCCCCGACCCGAGCGCACGCCGCGCCACGGCAGCGGGGCCGAGGTGCGCATCAACGCCACCAATGCCGCCCTGCGGCCGCACGCGGGCGGGATCGTGCTCCACTGGAGCCCGCCGCTGGAGCACGAGATTCGCGACGACCAGGGCATCGGCATCGCCAACCCCGACACGAGGCGCTTCATCCCCTACAACCTCTCGGGCGCTTACGACTCCAACGCCGCCCTCATCGTCAGCCACGGCGAGGACCGCGAAGAGACCTTCCGCCGGCTGGCGGAAATCCTCCGCCGCATGGAGCTGCGCGGCGACGACGTGCAGACCAACCAGCACTTCCACTACGGCCTGCTGCACTGGATGCTGGGGGTGGACCCGCTGGTCAAGCCAGACACCCGGTTCGTCACGGCCTACCTGGCCGCGGTGGGCGCCCTCTGGCGCGTCAGCCGCGACCTCGATCTTGCCCTGGCCTGGGATGCCGTGGCCGAGGCCGCCGCGGGCGAGTCGGCCCGGCAGGCGCTGGCGGCGAAGGCCACGCTGATCGGGCGCCCGCTCGAGCGGCTGTTCGCCGATCCGCACCTGCTCGCGGGCTGGCTCGCGCCGCGCACGCCCCAGCGCTGGGTGCTCGAGCAGGGCACGCTCGTCTGGCGGCAGAACCCGCTCGACGTGCTGGCGGGGCTCTACCGCTACCTGCGGCTGGAGGAGCACCCGGGCGTCTCGCCGGAGGAGAAGATCTGGGACCACGACCAGCAGGCGCTGCGGGATGGGCTCGATTTCTATGCGGAGCTGCGCGCCCGGCTCGGCCCGGAGGCCGACGGCTGGCGCCGCCTCTGCGAGCGGGTGCACGTCTCCCGGCCGCCGAAAGGGTGGAGCAAGGCCGAATGGGAGGCCGTGCAGGCGGCCCACCGCGGCCATCAGGCCGGCTTGCAGTTGCTGGGGCTGCCGATCCTCTGCGGCGAGGCGTCGGGGTTCCACGGTCTCGCCATGGACAACCGGCTCGAGCCCGCCGTGCCCGCCCCATTCCGCGAGCCCGCTGCGCTGCGCCAGGCGATCGAGGCGCTGGCCCCCCCACCGGCGGCCAGCGGCGACGTGATCGTGGCCTGGACGGGCGGGACGTTCTACCGGCGCCCCGGGCCGGATCAGCCCTCCTACGTGGGCGAGGGGGAGCGCGTCGGGGAGGGCGACGTGCTGGGGCTGCTCGAAGTGATGAAGATGTTCAACCCCATCCGCGCGCCGTTCGCGGGCACCATCCGCAAGGCGCTGCTGCCCGATGCCGGCGGCGCGATCGTCCACAAGGGGCAACCCCTGTTCGAGGTCGACCCCGACGTGCCGGTGGTGGTCGAGGGCGAGGAGGACGCCGCGCGCCGCCGCGCCGAACGGACGCGCGCCATGCTGGCGCGACTGTGATGGGCGGGCGGGCCGCGCCCGGCCGGGCGCGCACTGTGCCGGTCTCCGCGGTGCCGGTCGCGGCGGTGCCGACCGTGGTCGCGGCCGTGCTGACGCTGCTCGCGACGGCGTGGCTGGGGGGGTGCCTGGAGCGACGGATGATCTACTACCCCACGCCGCTGAGCGGCATCACCCCCGCCCAGGCGCGTCTGCCCTACGAGCAGGTGCCCCTGCCCACGGCCGATGGCGAGCGGCTGGGCGCCTGGTGGATTCCCCGCCCCGAGGCCGATGCCCCCGTGCTGCTGTTCCACCACGGCAACGCGGGCAACCGCGAGGATCGCCTGCACAACCTGGCCGGCCTCTGGCACGCGGGCTTCTCGACGCTGATCTTCGACTACCGCGGCTATGCGGAGAGCACGGGCGAGCCCTCCGAGCCCGGCCTGCAGCAGGACGGCCTGGCCGCCTACGACGGGTTGCGGGCCAAGGTGGGCGCCCGGCCCATCCTCCTGTTCGGACGCTCGCTGGGCGGCGCCGTGGCCGCCTACGTGGCCACGCAGCGCCCCGCCGCCGGGCTGATCCTCGAATCCACCTTCACCAGCGTCAAGGCGATGGCGCGGCAGGTGCTGCCGATCCCGGGCATCGAGCTGCTGCTGCACGCCCGCTACGACACGCTGGCCCGCATGCCCGGGCTTCGCATGCCGCTGCTCGTCATCCACGGCACCGACGACGAGATGATTCCCTTCGCCATGGGGCAGGCCCTGTTCGAGGCCGCCACCGTGGCCGACAAGACCTTCCGCGCGGTTCCGGGCGCCAGCCACAACGACACCTACGTCCGCGCGGGCGCCGACTACTACCGTTGGCTGCGGGAATTCGCGGCGCGCGCGCTGGCGGGTCGCGAGCGGCGCTAGACGCCCAGCCGTGCGCCCGGAACGGCTGGCCGTCGATTGCGGATCGGCGCGGCGCAACCCCGCGCGGAGCGAAGCCCGCACACAGGCGCCGCCCCTCCGGCGCTCACCCCAACGGGAGCAGCGCGACGGCGAGGAATACAGCCAACTGCAGCAGCACGACGACGAGGAAGGCCCAGTCGCGCTGGCGCACGAGCTGCGGCAGCAGCGCCACGTAGGCGAGGATGGTCACCAGGATCAGCGAGACGATGCCCGCGATGGCGATCATGTCGCTGTGGCGCAGGTGGCGGAACGAGTCCCAGCCCGCCGGGAGCCCGGTCTGGGCGCGGAAGGTGCTCAAGTCCTCGCCCCAGAGGGTCACCAGCCGCGCGGCGGGGACATACGGTGCCAGCGCGCCCGTCATGTACAGCGCCAGCGCCCCGATCGCGAACGTGAGCGCCACGCGCGTCCCCCACCGCTCCACCTGCGCCACGCGCCGCTGGAGCGCGGCGCGCTGCTGAGCGCGGTTGTCGCGAGCCGCCGCGGGCGCTTTCATAGGCCGAGCCCTCGCGTCAAGGCGCGCAGTCCGGCGAAGATGAGGATCGCGATCACGAGCTTGCGGATCAGGGCCGGGCGCGCCAGGAACAGCAGTCGCGCGCCGATCCGCGCACCGATCGTCATCCCCAGCACGGCGGGGATCACGAGCAGGGGCAGCATCGCCCCGTGACGGAAGTAGACCAGCGCCGCCGTCGGTGCCACCGCGAGCATCAGCACCTGGCTGGTCGCGACGGCGACCTTGAGCGGGACTCCCATCACCAGGTTGAACACGGGCACGTTGGCCCAGCCCGAACCCACGCCGAACATCCCCCCCATCACGCCGACGAGCGAGAACAGCGCCAGGCCGGCCCCGGCGCGCCTGGGGCGCCAGGTCACCCGGAGGTTGCGCTCCACGTCGCGGTAGTAGCCCTCGATCCGCAGCAGCCGCGTCAGCCCCCGCGGCGCGCTTTCGGGCGCGACCCGCGTCGGCCGCACCAGCACCATGAAGAAGGCCATCGCCAGCACGATCAGCCCCAGCGAGAGCTGCACCAGGTTGCTGGGCATGGCCAGCCCCACCATCGCCCCTGCGATGGCGGTCACGGAGGCGATCAGGGCCGCGGGCATGCCGAGCCGGATGTTGGCCAGCCCTTGCCGGATCAGGGACGGCGCGGCGGCGAGCGCCCCGGTGAACGCCACCATCAGCCCGGCCGCGCGCAGGAAGTCGATGTGGATGACGGAGGTGAAGCCCGTCAGCACGGGCACGAACATCACGCTGCCGCCGATGCCCCCGAGCACGGCCAGCACGCCCAGCGCCGCGCACACCAGGAACACCAGCAGCGGCCAGAGCCACCAGGGGCCGCTCGCATCCAGCGGCGCGCCCCCGGCGGCCAGCACCGCCCGATCCGCGATCAGCACGCACGCCGCCCCGGCGAACACCAGCGCCGCGGGCCGCCAGCGGTGGGGCATGATACGAGCCGCCACACGGGCCATGGCGCTGGCCTTCGCGCTGGCCACGGTGCCGATCCGGCATGAATACACGGACACCGCCACTCCATGGGGAATAGGAAGGTTCCCGCACGCACCCCACCCTTCGGCGCAGAGTGCCGCGCGCTGGGCGATCCGCTGCGGGGTTGTTCGGGTGCGTGACAGGATAAGCTGCAGCGAGCCCCCCGGCCGGCCGGATGTCATGGCGGCGGTTGCCCCTCCTGACCGCTATCCGATTCTTACCGGCCCGGCAGGCAAAACTCAACCGTTGTCCGGCCAAGCGCCGTCACCATGCCCGCTGCGCGGAGCGCGAGAGCCGCACGCCACGCTGCCCTGCCACGCGCGAGGCGCTCCGGGCGACCGCTGAGGAGACCCGCTCAGCGGCCCTCGAAGCGGGCCGGCCGCTTCCCGGCGAAGGCGCGCAGCCCCTCGCGGAAGTCCGCGCTGCGGGCGCTGGCGACGATGGCCTGCGCCTCGCGGTCGAGGTGGGCCGCGAGCCCATCCTCGCCGCCGCTCGAGGCGAGCAGCAGCGCCTTGGCGCGACCCACGGCCAGCGTGGGGGCCTGGGCGAGCTGCGCGGCCAGCGCGCGCGTCTCCGCCGCGAAGGCGTCGGCGCCGGCGAGGCGGTTCGCGAGCCCCCAGGCCAGCGCCTCCTGGGCCGAGAGGGTACGGTTGGTGGCGATCAGCTCCATGGCCCGGCGCAGCCCCACGATGCGCGGCAGGAACCACGTGCAGCCGCCGTCCGGCGTGGCGCCGATGCCGCCGTAGGCCACGGCGAAGCGGGCATCCTCGCGGGCCAGCACCAGGTCGCAGGCCAGGGCGAGGCTCATCCCCGCTCCCGCGGCCACGCCGTTGACCGCCGCCAGCACGGGGATCGGCAGCCGCACCAGCCTGAGCAGCGCGCCGTGGAAGGCGGGTACCAGCCGCGCGATGTGATCGGCCACGCCTTCGCCCGCGGCGAGGAAGCCCTTCACGTCGCCCCCGGCGCAGAACGCCTCGCCCGCCCCGGTCAGCACCAGCGCCCGCAGGGCCGGCGCAGCGGCGATCTCGCCCAGGGCCGCGTCGAGCTCGAGCGCCAGCCGCTCGTCGAGCGCGTTGTACTGGGCGGGCCGGTTCAGCCGCAGCGTGGCGACCGGGCCGTCGCTGACGACGTCGATGGACTGGTAGGCGGTCATGGCAGCCGGCGGGGCTCCCCGTTGGAGGCGCCGCTCACGGCACAAGCTCGCTGCCGGGCTCGCGGGACATGAGCTGGGCGAGGGCATCGCGGGCGGAGACGCCCTCGAACACGATCGCCGCCACACCCTCGGTGATCGGCATGTCGACGCCATGGAGCCGGGCCAGGTGCACGGCGGCGCGCACGGTGTGGTAGCCCTCGACCACCATGCCCACCTTGGCGAGGGCCTGCTCGGGCGGCACGCCCTGGCCCAGCCAGTTGCCGAACTGCCAGTTGCGGCTGTGGCGGCTCATGCAGGTCACCACCAGGTCGCCCACGCCGGCGAGCCCGAAGAAGGTCTCGCGCCGCGCGCCGAGCTTCGTGCCCAGCCGCACGATCTCATACAGGCCGCGGGTGATCAGCGCCGCCTTCGAGTTGTCGCCGAAGCCCAGGCCATCGGAGATGCCGCAGGCGATGGCGATCACGTTCTTGAGCGCGGCGGCCAACTCGACGCCCACCATGTCGGTCTGGGTGTAGATGCGGAAGCGCGGCGTGGCGAACAGCTCCCGGATGCGCCCGCAGTAGGCGGGGTCGGGCGAGACGGCCGTCACGGCGGTGGGGATGCCGGCGCTCACCTCCTCGGCGTGGCTGGGGCCGGAGAGCAGCCCGATCATCGGGCGCGCGGACTCGCCCAGCTCCTGGGCGGCCACCTCGGCCATCAGCGCGTCCGTGCCCTGCTCGATGCCCTTCGTGCAGATCACGAACGGCCGGACGCCGTAGCCCGCCGCCGCCACGCGCCGGCAGGTCTCGCGCAAGTTGGCGGCCGGCACCACGCACACGAGCCACTCCGCCCCGGCGAGGGCGGCGGCGAGATTCGTCGTGAGCGGCAGCGCGGGGGGAATCTCCAGGTGCGGCAGCTTGGGGTGGCGCCGGGTGCGCGCCAGCTCGTCCACCACCGCCTGCGCATACTCCCACACCCGCACGCGGTGACCCTTCTCGTGCAGCAGGCAGGCGAGCGTGATGCCCCACGTGCCCGCGGAGAGGACGGCGACGTTCATCAGGTCGACGCTCCCGGTGGCCTGCGATTAACCGAAGCAGGTGGCTGATGGAATACGTCGTCGCGGAAGCGGACTCCCAACTGCATGAGAACGTCCGGCTCCGGTGTCGGGAACGGCGGACCAATGCGGCCGTGGGCGATCCAGTTCCGAAAGGTCTTGAAATATCCTTTCAGGACTGAGCACTGGACGGAAACGTCGGTATCCCGGCGACTGAAATGGTCTCGTAACTCGATGAGAATGTCCTCAATCTCGATGCTTCTGATGGCTGCGTCTCGAGACCCGCCCCTGGCTTTCAAGCGCCCCCAACGGGCACCGAATAGTGAACGATACGGGATGCTGAGACCCTCCGAGTGGTTCGCGTGCAGCGCATAACGGAAGTCTTCTCGTGCATCCGCCTCGAACTTGGTGAGGAGCTTGAAGGATGCATCACGTTTCAATTCGGCAAGCAACGTCTGCTTTCGGTCTTGTATTTCCTTTGGACTCGCGCGGGGGAAATGGGTGTGTGCCAAGTGCCGCACCGCGTCACATACGAGATCGTAGTCTGCCAAGAGGCTTTCGTAGTCGAATCGCATTCAAAACGCTTCTACGAATTCCTTCAAAAGAGCCTCGAAGTTTTCTCTGGAAAATGGGAATGGCTCAATTCGCGCGCCGGTTCGCTCCGCAAACTCCCAATTTTTCCCCTCCGGCGTTCCGACAATCATGATATGGCGGCCGACGGCATCCAGATCCATGTCGATTCGACCCTTCGCCGCTACGACATGGAGGCCCACAGGAGTCAGCCGAATCTTGCGGCCATTGAAGAACCTGATGATCATGCAGTTGACCGAATACGGACCGATCAGCTCTTCCTGGCGTGATACTTCTTCGTACTCGAACTGTATGTCCCCCCGCTTCTCGTATCGGGCGAGCCATTGATTGATGGTTCGGTAAAGTTCGTCAACCCGCCGCAGCCAGTTCTCCTTTTCCGACTTGTAGCGGTCGGGGACAGAGTCCGCCTCCTCTCGTTTTCTTTTGAGCAATTCGCCGAGACTCTTTTCCATTGCTCACACGGAAGGCAGGAAATGGATGAGCGGTGCGCAGCTCATGGAGATGGTGGGTGCCGGCCTCTCCCGCGAAGCCCGGCTACTTCTTGTAGGGGGCGAGCTTCTGGGGCGCCAGCGCCTTCTTCAGGCGGGCGTAAGCGGGCAGACCTTGCTCGTAGGGCGGGTAGTCCTCGCCCTGGATCAGCGGCAGGCAGTAGTTCCGGAAGCCTTCGGTGACGTGGAAGCCATCCTCGCGGATGTAGTCCTCGGGCAGCATCTTCTCCTTGTTGGCGATGTTGGCCGCGTCGGTGTGGCTGAGGGACCAGGTGTAGGGGGAGTCCTGCTCGCGCACGATGGTCACCATCCGGCCGGTGCCCCCGCGCGTGGCCAGCTCGACGGCGCGCTTGCCGCACTCGATGGCCTGGATCACGTCCACGGTCGAGGCCACGTGGCGCGCCGAGCGCTGGCAGTAGTCCAGCACCGCGCCGTGCACCTTGAGCTTGGTCTCGCGCTTGATCAGCTCCTGGATGTAGTTCCCGGCCCCGCCGAGCTGGGTGTGGCCGAAGGCGTCCTGGCCTCCCGCCTCGGAGAGGAACTTGCCCTCGTGATCCTGCACGCCTTCGGAGACGGTCACCGCGCAATAGCCCAGCTTGCGCACGTTGTTCTCCAGCGCCTCGAGGAACCGGGCCTGGTCGAACTTGACCTCGGGCAGCAGGATCAGGTGGGGCCCGTCGCGCTCGGTGCGGTGGGCAAGCCCGGTGGCGGCGGCGATCCATCCCGCGTGGCGGCCCATCGTTTCGAGCACGAACACCTTGGTCGAGTCGCGGTGCATCGATTCGGTATCGAGCGCCCCTTCCATCATCGAGACCGCGTTGTACTTCGCGACCGAGCCGAAGCCCGGACAGCAGTCGGTGATCGGCAGGTCGTTGTCGATGGTCTTGGGAATGCCGATCACCTGCAGCGGGAAGCTCTGCGCCTTGGCGAACTGGCTGAGCTTGGTGACCGTGTCCATCGAGTCGTTGCCGCCGTTGTAGAAGAAGTACTGCACGTCGTGGGCGGCGAACACGTCGAGGATGCGCTGAAACGCGGCCTTGTCCTTCTCCACGTCCTGGAGCTTGCGGCGCGCCGAGCCGAACGCCCCGGCGGGCGTGTGGCGCAGGGCGGCCAGGGCTTCCGGAGCCTCCTGGCTCAGGTCGATCAGCTTCTCTTCGAGCACACCGTTGATGCCGTCGTAGCCGGCGAACACCATCGCGATGGCGTCCGAGTGCTGCGCCGCGACCAGCACGCCGTAGGCGCTCGCGTTGATGACGGGCGTGACGCCGCCCGACTGCGCGTAGACTGCATTCTTCTTGGCCATCTGCCTGTCCCTCGCTGGCATACGTACCGGGCCGGCCGCTCGTTCGCGCCGAGCGCACCGGGCCACTCCTGAGGCTGTCCAGGACGTCCCCGCCACGCGGCGCGGGGCCGCCGGGCCGAAGGGCTCTCCTTGGCGTAGAACCTGCCTGAACTCGCGCGATTCCGCAAGGTGTGGCCGCCTGCCGCCGGGGCGCCCGGGGGGCCACTGGCGCCCCAATTGGCAGCCTTGATGGCAGGAGCCGCCGGAATGGCTGCGCTCGCGGAGGAGGACGGCGCCGCCTCACCCCCGCGGTGGCGCGGCGGTCCCCTCTGCGGGAGGAGAGGGAGGGGGCCCGCACCAGCCACCGGCGTGGGCTGCAATCACCCCTCCCCACTTGGTGGGGAGGGGCAGGGCTGGGGACGGCGCCCCTCACGACGGCTTCTTGAGGGACCGGGCGAGGAACTGGTCGATCAGGGGGCGGGCCTGCTTCAGCTCGGCCTCGACGACGCGGATCTCATACACCGGCGCCGCCGTGCCCGCGGCGCCGCCGCGGTTCTGCATCACCAGCACCGGGTTCAGCCCGGCCCCGCGCAGCATCTCCCGCAGCGTCTCCGCGTCGCTCTGATAACGGGTGCTGAAGACCAGGCGCGGGATGCGCCGCCCGCGCGTCTCGGCGGCGGCGCCCCCCTTCTGCTCGCGCTGGTTGCGGAAGGTGCCCAGCGAGACCACGCCACCGGCCGACACACCCTTGCGCGCGCGGCGGGTCAGCACCCTGTCGAGGTAGGCCGAGGCGACGATCAGGCCGAGGATCAGCCCGACCTTCGGGAGGCCATCGGGTGGGGCGATCCAGGTCAGGATCGCCGCGCCTCCCCCCACATACAGGGCCATGCGAACGGTGAGGCTCATCGGTTGCGTCGCCGGGGTCGCCGGGCTAAGGTGGTGGCACTCGCGAATGCGCTCAGCCTGACGATAGCCAAATTCAGCAGCCGCGACAATCCGCATGCCCGCCGCGCTCGACGACCGCGAACGTGCCCTGCTCCAGCGCTCGATCTACGTGCTGGTGCGGGTGGGCGAGGAATTCCTGGCCCCCTACGTCCCCGCGGCGCGGGCGCGCATCCTCGACGAGGGGGGCTACGGGCCGGCGTTCCCGCCCCTGCTCGAACGCACGCTGGCCGCCCTGGCCGCGGGCGACTGGCCGGCCGGCAGCTACTTCCCGGGCGGCTGGTACCGCAGCCTCGCCGCGCGGGGGGTCGATCCGGCGGGCGTGGCGTTGACCCGCGAGAGCCTTGGGCCCTTCTACAGCGACGAGGTGGTCGTCGAGGCCGACGGCCGCTGGCGCGTCGGCCGGAAATGGATCGAGGGGGCGGTGCTCCGGTTCTTCCTGCGCAACCTGCACTTCGATCCCGACCTGGGACGCTACCTGATCCGCTACCGCAACGTGGGGTATTTCGAGACGCGCTACCTTCGTCACGAGTCGCCCCCCTTCCGGGTGGTGCGCGTGTGGGAGGACGGGCGACGGCCGCTGCTGGAGCTGAACGACGGCACGCGCGAGCCGCTGCGCCCCGAGACCCTGCGCCTCGACGGGCAGGAGCGGCTCTACGCCGCCATCAAGGCCCACGACCTGCCGGCCCTGTTCGAACGCTCGGCGCGCTGGCAACTGCTGGACCGGCTCGAGCAGGACGGCGCCGGCTGGCGGCTGCTGGTGCGCGACCAGGCCATCCCCCTGCGGCTGGACGCCCCCCGCCCCTACGCGGGCGAAGCGTGAAGCCAGCCCGGCGCGACCTCGCCCACCCCGGCCCTCGCTCTCCGGCAGGAGAGGGAGGGAGTCCCGTACCGGCTCCCAGCGCGGACGAGCGCCGCTTTCCCCTACCCACTTGGTGGGGAGGGGCAGGGGTTGGGACGCCGGACTTTCTCCTCTCCGATTTTTGGAGCGGGGGCCAGGAGGTGAGGTCCCGCCTCGCTGCGTCTACCCGCGCGGGGTGGCCGGCGAGCCGAGCCAGGAGCGCATCCACCACAGCCCCATCCCCAGCAGCAGCACGGCGTTGAGCGCGAAGTAGGCGCGCAGCCCGAGCCAGGGGCCGATCTGCCCGGCGGCGAGCGGCCCGGCGCCCAGCCCCAGCATCCCGAAGGCGGTGGCGTAGGAGAGCACGCGGGCGTCCATGCCCGAGGGGGCGCGGGCCTTGGTCATCGCCACCAGCGCCGGGCCGATGCCGGCCACCGTCAGCCCCATGGCGAAGCGGGCCAGCGCGAGCTGCAAGGGGCTCTGCGAGAGGGCCACGGGCACCGTGCCCGCCATGCCCGCGAACAGGGCCACGGCCAGCACGATGGCCGGGCCGAAGCGGTCCAGCCCGGCGCCCCAGGCCGGCAGCCCGACCGCGCAGCCGACCGTGAACGCCATGGCCACCGCGCCGATCCAGAAGTTGACCGAGTGGCTGGAGGCCGCGGTGGCCCCAGCGGCCGAGGTCGCGGCGACCGTCGCCGCCCCGGTGGCGGCACCCGGGGCGCCGGGGCCGGCCAGCTCCAGCGTGAGCACGGAGATGATCGCCATGCTGCCGAAGATGCTCAGGGTGTAGACGAAATTGAGGCCCATCAGCACGCCCATGTTGGGCAGCCGGCGCACGATGGCCAGGTCGTGCAGCAGGTTGGGGCGGAAGCGGCCCTGCGGCCGCTCGTGCCGCTCCCGGGCGAAGACCAGCGCCAGCAGCCCGCCCAGGGCCATCATCGCCCCGGTCACCACGTACAGGTAGCGGTAGGAGGGGAACACGCTCGCCAGCAGCGCCCCGATCACGGGCCCGGCCGTATTGCCGACCATGGCCATGCCCTGCAGCATGCTCAGCACCTTGCCGATGCGGCGGGGGGGCGTGTTGGTGACCACCAGCGCCTGCGAGGCCGGCATGAACCCGTTGGTCGTGCCGAGGAAGAAGTAGATGCACGCGAACACCCACGGGGAGCCGGCCAGGCTCAGCGTGACGTGGAGCAGGCCCATGCCGAGTCCCGTGCGCAGCACCATCACCTTGCGGCCATAGTGGTCGGCCACGGCGCCCCAGAGGGGCGTGAGCACGAAGCTCAGCAGGAAGTAGCTGCCGATGATCGTGCCGACCCACGTCTCGACGTGGCGCACCACGCCCAGCTCCTGCAGCATCAGCGGCAGGAACGGCAGCGAGATGCCGGCGCCCGCGGCCACGCAGAGCGAGGCGGCGGCCAGCGTGTACATGTTGCGCCGCCAGTGGGGAAAGGCGGCGTCCCCATCCGGGGGAGGCTGGTGGGCCAAGGAACCTCTGCGAGAGCCGTTCAGGGGGCGGCCGGCCGGCGGCGCGCCAGGGAAGAGCGCCGGCCCGGCGGCGCCCACCACACCAGCCCCGCCAGGATCAGCAGGGCCGAGAGCACCAGGTAGCCGCGCAACCCCACCAGCGGGGCCAGCAGGCCGGCCACCAGCGGCGCCAGGCCGTTCCCCAGGCTCTGCAGCGCCGTGCCGTACGAGAGGGCCCGCGCGTCCATGCCGCGGGGCGCGCGGCGCTTGATCAGGTGCACCAGCGCGGGCGAGAGCCCGGCCATGAACAGGCCGAACAGCACGCGGGCGCCGGCGAGCTGGAGCGGGTCCTGCACGAGCGGGAGCAGCAGCGCCGTGACGAACGAGCCCGCCAGCTGCACCGTCACCACCCGGGTGGGGCTGAGCCGGTCCAGCACGCGACCCCATGCCGGCAGGGCGATCGCGCTGGCGACCGTCTGCGACATGGCCGTGATCCCGACCCAGACCTCCGCCGACAGGCCGAAGGGGCTCGGCCCCCGGTTCAGCAGCTCCAGCGTAAACAGCGACACGACGGCCGTCACGCCGAAAAACGTCGCCGCGAACACGTAGTTGAGGTAGTACAGCAGCGCCATGCGCGGCACTCGCAGCAGCCGGCGCAGGTCGCCCGCCAGGTCCAGCCGCAGCGCACCCGCCGGCGCGCTGCGGCGCTCGCGCACCAGCAGCAGGGCCAGCAGCCCCGCCAGGGCCGTGGTGGCGCTGCTGACCCAGAACAGCTCCCGGTAGCGCGGCAGGGCCGTGGCGAGCCAGGCCCCCAGCAGCGGGCCGCCGGTGGTGCCGAGCAGCGCGGCGGCCTGCGCCAGCGAGAGCGACCTGCCCACCTGGCGCTGCGGGGTGTTGGTGACGATGAGCGCCATCCCCGCCGGCACGAACCCGTTGGCGATGCCGGTCAGCAGCAGCAGCGCCGTGAAGGCCGCGGGGCGATCGAGAAACGGCAGGAAGAAGAAGCCCGCGCCCATGCCCAGCCCGGCGCGCAGCACCATGCTCTTGCGGCCGAAGTGATCCGCCATCACGCCCCACAGCGGCGTGAGCAGGAAGCTCATGCCGAAGTACCCGAACACCATCACGCCCACCCACAGCTCGAGATGGGCCTCGCCCGCCAACTCCCGCGCCATGAAGGGCAGGAAGGGAAACGTGCAGGCGTAGCCGACGTTGGTGAGCAGGTTCCCGAGCGAAAGCGTCCAGGTGTTGCGCTCCCAGCCGGGGAAGGGTTCCGCCCCATCCTCGGGCAGCGGGCGGCGGGCTGCCGCGCGGAACGGACGGGGGATCATGCGGGCCCGCCGGCGGGAATCGCGCCAGCCGGAGGTGCAGCGCTGGCGTAAGCGCCGGGGCCGGCGCAAGCCATGGCGCGCCGCAGAGGGCGCACCGGAGCAGCCACGGCGGCGGAGGTCATGATGCTCAGGCGACCAGGGGGGTATCGCGCGGGCGGAACACCCAGACCAGGTACCCCGCCAGCGTGAGCGCGGCCACGAGCCCGAAATACACCCGCAGCCCCAGCAGCGGCCCGATCAGCCCCGCGACGAACGGGGCCACCCCCATGCCGATGAACTGGAACGAGGAGGCGTAGGCGATGGCGCGGGCATCCATCCCCGGCGGCGAGTACAGCTTGATCAGCCGGATCAGCACGGGCGCCGTCGCCGCGCCCAGCAGGCCGAAGGCGGTGCGGGCCAGCGTCAGTTGCAGCACCGACTGCACGAACGGCAGCGGCAGGTGGGTGAGCAGCGAGGCCAGCATGCCCAGGCTCAGCAGGTGGGTCGAGCTGTAGCGATCCATCAGCCGACCCCAGACCGGCAGCGACACGGTGCTGGCCACGGAAAGCCCCACGGCCACCGCCCCCACCCACACCGTCTCCGAGATGGCCCAGGGGTCGCCGCTCTCCCGCAGCAGGCGGATCGCATAGATCGACAGCACGGTCGTGTTACCCTGCACGTGGATCGTGTTGACGAAGGCGAGGAAGAACAGCACGCTCATGTGCGGCACGGCCAGCAGCACGCGCAGGTCGCGCAGCCAGTGCATCTCGTAGCGGCCCTGCGGCACCACCCGCACCTCGCGCACGAACAGGATCGTCAGCAGGCCGCTCACCAGCATGAACGCGCCGCTCGCGCCGAACAGGAAGCGGTAGCTGGGGAGCGTGGCGGCCAGAGTCGCGCCCACCACAGGGCCCAGGGTCTTTCCCAGCAGCGCGCCCATCGAGGCCAGCGAGAGCGCGTAGCCGATGCGCGCCGCGGGGGTGTTCGCCACCAGCAGCGCCATCCCGGCGGGAATGAAGCCGTTGAAGACGCCCACCAGCCAGAACAGCGCGAGGAACCACCACGGTCCCGCGCTGAAGGGGATCAGGAAGAAGAACGCGCCCATGCCGAGCGAGGCGCGCAGCAGCATCAGCTTGCGCCCGTAGTGGTCGGCGATCCCTCCCCAGATCGGGCTGGCGATGAACCCGATGATGTAGAACACGATCATCAGGTTGCCGGTGAACGCCTCGAGGTTCGATTCGGCCACCCCCAGCTCGCGCACGGCGAGCGGGATATACGGGAAGGCCAGCCCGAACGCCAGGCTGGACAGGACGTTGATCAGCGGCAGGGCGCGCAGATTGCGCCGCCAATACGGGTAGTCCTGCGACTCGTCGGCGGCCGGTGCGGCGGTGGTCATGCGTGAGCGGGGGCACCCCCGGGGGAGGTTTGAACCGAGGCCGGTGCGGCGGCGGTGCGCGACTGTGCTGCAGCGAGCGTCCACTCTAGCCGGTCCGCACCGGGTTGGGAAGCGGCGGGGCGGCCCGGTCAGGGCAAGGGCGTGCACCGCTCCGCGGCCCATGAACACGCCGCCACCCGATCTTGCATTCGGCTCGCGCAACCCCACCCCCGGCCCCGCCTCGCCCTTGCGGGGTGCGGCGGCCGAAGGGCGGGGCGGGGTGGCCGGGCGCCGCCTCACCCCCGCCGCCGACGCGGGGCGTGAGGATGACCGTGCCCCGCCGCGTGCCCTGCGTCTGAATTGTTGTGTTTTTCCAGCCGATTGAGTAGGTTGCAGAAGGCGCACTCCCGCGCGGTGCGGCAGGAGCGGCCCTTTTCCTGGAGACAGGATCGCCGGCGAGCGACCAGCGGCACCTAAGCATGGCTCGGGGGCCAGGCGTTTTTGCGGGCGATCGGAGCCGGAGGTATTCCTACACCCGAGCTAGGCGAGATTCCCATGGAGGCATTGAGCGGATCCGAGCGCGTCCCTCCCCCCTGGAACGCTCTCGGCCTGGATTCGGCGGAGTCCCTGCGCGAGGCGCAGGAGTATTTCTTCCAGACGCACGCCACCAACGCGCGCCTGATCGCCGAGGGCCGGAACGCCCAGGGCTTCATGAAGATGGCCGTCCGCCGCAAGCTCTCGAAGGAGATCGGCGAAGACTTCAAGATGTATACGGGCCAGGCGATCGGAGAGGCGAGCGAGAGCGCCGAGTCGGTGGGCATCCGCGGCGAGCTCAACGTAATGATCAAGACCGTCTATCAGAAGATCGCGCCGACCACGCCCATCACCTCGCCCACGCAGGAGGATTCGACCATCCTGAGCCACCCGCTGGGGGCGCTCGAGGTGGTGTACGACATGGTGTATTTCTACACCTCGCTGCTGAAGAAATACGCGACGCTGGCGGGCAACCGGCGCAAGACGCTGAAGTCGGTGCTGGACGAGGAGCTGTTCAAGTGGATCTGGCGGCTCACCTGCACGTACCTGCTGGCCCCTGCCGAGAAGCGCTCGACCTTCACCCAGGCGATCCCCTCGGTCGGCCTCGCGTTCATCCCGGCCGAGCGCCAGCGCGTGCCTTCCGCCGAAAAGATTCTGGACATCGGCAAGTTCCTGCTGGGGAAGACGATGATGGAGTCCCATCTGCGTTTTTCCCTCTGCTATTACTACGTGACATTCGTCCGGCAGCTCCAGTACGAACTGCTCGCGCAGCCGCCCAAGATCCCGCCCGAGCCCTCCTACGAGGCCATCAAGCGCCACCGGCCGGACCAGCTCGTCGAGAATCCGCTCGTGGCCGTGGATGTCCTGATGAACTTCTCGGGCAACAGCATGCAGTCGTTCGACGACGTGCTGAAGGACGAGGCGAACGAGATTCAGAAGTACATTCCGCCCAACGAGATCGAGTTCATCCAGCAATTCCAGGAGTTCACGCCGGAGCGGCTGAAGCACTCGCTGCAGCGGTTTCTGCCCAAGGTATCGGCGGCGGCCATGCCCGAGGACCCGACGGGCACGCTGATGCCGATGCTGCTGCTGCTGCGGACGATGCGCTTCATCACCCGGCAGCTCGTGCTGGAGCACATCCCGGGGCCATACCTGAGCCTGCTCATCAACCGCAGCCAGCATGGCGGCATCGACGAAGTGGAAAAGCCGCTCGTCGATCTGCTCAAGGAGGTAACCGTCGGGCGCCAGCGCAAGGGCGAACAGTACACGCTCACCACCCGCATCAAGGGGTCGGTCGAGGTGCAGCCCCCCGGGGAATCCGCCACAGCCGCCAGGGCGCCCGCCGCGGCGCCAGCGGCCGCGCCAGCCCCAGCGCGCCCCGCCGCCGGGGGCGCACCGGCCGCAAGGCCCGCGCCGGCAGCGGCCGCGGCCGACGCCGGCGCGTGGTTCCAGGGGCGCGTGATCCTGGCCTGGCGGGTAGAGAAGGGCAAGGTGGAGGTGTTCAGCATCTCCGGGGCGGACATGGCGGCGACGGCCGGCGCGGATG
>JACQKK010000134.1 GCA_016204605.1 Candidatus Lambdaproteobacteria bacterium | reverse complement strand
TCGAGCCTTCCATCACGATCTTGAAGTGGTCGATCAGCCCCTCGATGCTGCCGAACACCTCCTGCTTGTGGGGCAGCCAGGCCCGGCGGTCGAAGGCGGAGTACGTGCCGGGCGGCAGCTTGTCGGTGGCCTGGCGGATGATGGCGATGCTCTGCCGCATCTCCTCCATGCGCACCAGGAAGCGGTCGTAGCAATCGCCGACGGTGCCGACGGGGATCTCGAAATCGAACTCGTCGTAGACGGAGTACCCGCCGGCGCGCCGGAGGTCGTGGGCCACCCCGCAGGCCCTCAGCATGGGTCCCGTGAAGGCGTAGGCGATGGCCCGCTCCTTGGGCAGCACGCCGATGTCCTTCACCCGGTCGATGAAGATCTTGTTCGTCAGGATCAGCCGCTCGGATTCTCGGATCACCTCTTCCACCTTCACCAAGCGCTCGTCGAGCATGGCGAGGAAGCCATCGGGCAGGTCGTTGGCGTTGCCGCCGATGCGGGTCCAGGCGGTGGTGAGCCGGGCGCCGGTCACCTCCTCGACCAGCTCCCAGAGGTATTCGCGCGCCTTGACCATCCAGAGGAACACCGTCATGGCGCCCATCTCCATGGCCGTGGCGCCGTTGCAGGTGAGGTGGTCGGTGATCCGGGAAATCTCCGACATGATCACCCGGGTGAACTCCGCCCGGCGGGGAATCTCCAGCCCGAACAGCTTCTCCACCGCCATGGCGTAGCCCTGGTTGTTGATGAGCGGGGAGACGTAGTTGAGCCGGTCCGTGTAGGGGATCACCTGCACCCAGTGCTGGCTTTCGGCCTCCTTCTCGAAGCCGCGGTGCAGGTAGCCGATCTCCGCCTTCATGTCCACGATCACCTCGCCATCGAGCTGGCAGGTGAAGCGGACGATGCCGTGCATGGCCGGGTGCGAGGGGCCGATCTCGATCACCATCGGCTCCGACCCGAAATCGAGGGCCTTGGAGAACCTCATGACGCCTGATCCTCCTGCTCGGGGTTCACCGGCATGAAGCGCTCGCCGTAGTTCCAGCGCTCCCGCACCGGCCGCAGCGGCACCAGGGGCTGGGCCAGCCCCTTCTCGTAGTCCTTGCGCAGCGGATGTCCGCGGAAGCCGTCGTAGAGCAGCAGGTGCCGCAGATCCGGATGGCCCTTGAAGGCGATGCCGTACATCTCCCAGCACTCGCGCTCGTACCACTCGGCGGCGACCCAGAGCGGCGTGATGGAATCGACCTCGGCCTGCTCCTCGGCGACGGGCACCTTCACCCGCAACCGGTGGCCCAGGCTGAGCGATTTCAGGTGCACCACCAGCTCGAAGCGCGGCCGGCGCGGCAGGTAATCCACCGCCGTCAGGTCGATCATGAACTCCATCCGGCAGGCCGGGTCGTCGCGCAGGAAGCGAAAGACGTCGAGCATGCGCGCGCGGGCGATGACGACCGTCTCGTCGCCGTGCTGGGCGTGGTGCGCGAGCACCTGCCCGGAGAACTTCTGTTCGAGCAGCGCCGTCAGCGCGGGCAGCTTCGCCTCGCCGCGCGGCTCGGGGGGGTGGGCAGCATCCGCCATGGACGTTCCGTGATTGTTGCCGGGGGAGATCGTGACCAAGCCACGCCGGGGCGGCTGGCGCCCCCCGGGGGTCACTCGCGACTGAGCCGGGGCACCGGGTGCTCGGCGGTGGGGTTGATGCCGTCGAAGCCGCGCGGGCCGCGTTCCTGGATCTTCTTCTGGAGCTGGATGATGCCCTCGAGCACCGCCTCGGGGCGGGGCGGGCAGCCGGCGATGTAGACGTCGACCGGGATGATGCGGTCAATGCCGGGGACGGCCGTGTAGTTCTGGTAGAAGCCGCCCGAGGACGCGCAGGCGCCGAACGCCACTACCCACTTGGGCTCCGCCATCTGCTCGTAGACCCGCTTCAGCACCGGCGCGAGTTTGTGGTTGACCGTGCCCACCACGAACAGCACGTCGGACTGGCGCGGCGAGAAGCGCGGAATCTCCGAGCCGAACCGGGCGCCATCGTAGTGCGCCCCATAGACGGCCATGAACTCCATCCCGCAGCAGGCGGTCACGAACGGATACTGGAACAGCGAGAACTTGCGGGACCAGTTGATCACGTCGTCCAGCTTCGAGGTGATGAAGCTCTCGGCGAACGGCAGTTTCATTCCCATTCCAGGGCCCCCTTCTTCCAGTCATACACCAGCCCCACCACCAGGATCACGAAGAACAGCGCCATCGCCCAGAAGCCGTAGAAGCCCAGCTCGCGGAAGCGCACCGCCCAGGGGTAGAAGAACACGATCTCGACGTCGAAGATCAGGAAGGTCAGCGCCACCATATAGAAGCGCACGCCGTAGCGGCGGAACTCCGAGCCCTCGGAAGGCATGCCCGATTCGAACGGGGTGCGCTTCACCGCCGTATCGCGGGAAGGCCCGAGCAGGATGCCCACCAGCGTGAAGAACGCGCCCAGCGCCAGGGCGATCACGCTCAGGTACATCACGGGCAGGTACTGTTCGGCGACCATTCCCTTCGCTCCCTGGGCTCTCCACGGCGCCGCCCATCCTGCGCGGGCGGCCGGGCTTCTGAGGGTGCAGGCTACCACACCCGGGCGGGCTGTCAACGCGCGCTCGCGTTTGCGCGTCGAACAATCGCCGCGGTGACTGGACGGATGTCCTGCGCTGCTTGGCCGTTCGGTTCCAGTTCAACCACTGTGAGGCCGCGCCGCATGGCCTCCTTGAAAGCAGCCAACTCTCGGACAACAGGAGTAAGCACGCGTTCCTGCCAAGCCAATCGGATCTTGTTCCTCTCGTAATCGTGAGCGATGCCTATTCGCTGGTCGTATGAAGTGATCACAACAATCCATGGTACTGGTCTCGTCACATTCGGCGGCGGCGTCTTGATAACTTCGAGAGTTTTCTCAGTGCCATTGAACGTAAGATCATCGGGCATAGTAGGAATCACCACCAAATCGCTCATGTTCAGCGCAGCGTTGGAGATATGGGTATCTCCCGCTGCGCCGTCCAACAGGACGAACGGATATCGAGCCGATTTGCTCCGAATCTCGTTTTTCGTGGGCAGATACTTCTTTACATCCAGATACGAAACGATAATTTCGAGTTTCGGTGGCGGCCTGACCCGTAGACGGATTTCATACCATCTCTTGCTCGCATGCAATGGATCGAGATCGAAAATCAAAACGCGCTGTTTCGTAACCCGTGCGATCTCTCCTGCAACGTTGACGCACAAGGTGGTTTTGCCCGACCCACCCTTGAGATTGACAAATGACACGATCATGATTCTGTCCGTCTACTGACGCCGCAGGGCGATACGTAGCGACCGTGCGATGCGGTCATTTCTCAGCCCCGCAGGGCCTCGGCGACCACCTCGACCAGGTGGCGCGCCTGGCGCCCCGTGCCATGGTGGATCTGCTGGCGGCAGGAAATGCCGTCGGCCACCAGCACCGCATCGGCCTCGGCCGCGCGCACGGCGGGGAACAGCCGCGTCTCGCCGATGGCGAGCGAGAGGTCGTAGTGCTCCCGCTCGTAGCCGAAGGAGCCGGCCATCCCGCAGCAGCCCGAGTCGATCTCGCGCACCTTGGCGCCGGGCAGCGCCCGCAGCACCTCGAGCGTGGGCTCGGTGCCCACCAGCGCCTTCTGGTGGCAGTGGCCGTGCAGCACCAGCTCGCGGCCCGCGGCGGCCTGGGCCTTCGATAAATCCAGCTTGCCTGCGCGCACGAGATCCCGGAGGAACTCGTCGATGGTCTGGACATGGCCGGCCACGAGCTCCGCATCCGGCCCCGGCAGCAGCGAGGGGTAATCCTCCTTGATGGCCAGCAGGCAGGAGGGCTCGACGCCCACCACGGGGATGCCCTGGGCCGCGTAGCCCTTCAGCGCCGCAATGTTGTGGGCGGCCAGGGCCTTGGCTTCGTCGAGCAGCCCCTTCGAGATGATGGGCCGGCCGCAGCACTTGCGCTCCGGCAGCAGCACCTGGTAGCCGGCCCGCTCCAGCACCTCCACGGCGGCCTGCCCCACGGAAGGCACGTTGTACTCCATGAACGTGTCGTGGAACAGCACCACGGGCGGGCGCTCGTCGGCCCCGGCCGCTGCGCTCGCCGCTGTGCCAGCCGCCGTGCCAGCCGCCGTGCCATGGCCGCGGCGGCGCCGGAACCACGTGCTGAAGCGCTCCCGCGCGAACGCCGGCAGGGTGCGCTGCGGGGCGATCCCGGCCCAGGCCAGCGCCTTCCGGTTGAGCGCGCTGCCGAGCGCCCAGTTGGAGAAGGGCCAGGTGGCCGTCCCCACCCGGTTCAAGAGATCGACGTTGGCGAAGAGCCTGGCGCGCAGCGGCGTGCCGTGGGCCCGGTGGTAGTGGTAGAGGAACTCGTACTTGAGCTTGGCCATGTCCACGGCCGAAGGGCATTCCTTCTTGCAGGCCTTGCACTCGAGGCACAGCTCCATCACGTCGTAGGTCTCCCGGCTGAGGAACTGCTCCTTGCCGAACTTGCCGGAAAGGAAGCCGCGGAAGGCATTGGCGCGCCCGCGGGTGGTGTGCCGGTCGTTCAGCATGACGTGGTACGAGGGGCACATCGTGCCCGCATCGGTCTTGCGGCACTCGCCGTTGCCGTTGCACATCTCGACGGCGAAGCCGAACCCGCCCTCCTTGCTGAAATCGAGCACGGTCTCGAGCTTGCGGCTCTGGTAGCCATCGTGGAAGCGCAGGTTCTCCAGCGGGTTTGGGCACTCGACGATCTTGCCGGGATTGAACAGCGCGTTCGGGTCGAAGGCGGTCTTGATGTCCTTGAACGCCTGGTAGAGCTGGGGGCCGAACATGCGCTCGTTGAGCCAGCCCCGCACAAGGCCGTCGCCGTGCTCGCCGGAGATGGCGCCCTCGTACTCCTGCACCAGCGCCACGATGTCCTCGAAGATGCGCATCATCTTCTGGCGCTCCTCGGGCCGCTTCATGTCGATCATGGGGCGGATGTGCAGGCAGCCCACCGAGGCGTGGCCGTAGTAGCCCGCCGTCGTGCCGTGCTTGGTGACCACCTGCTCGAACTCACGCAGGAAGCCGGCCAGCCGGGCGGGGTCCACGGCGGCATCCTCGACGAAGGCGATCGCCTTCTCTTCCGTGCGCACGCTGCCCAGCAGCCCCAGCCCGCCCTTGCGCAGCTCCCACACCAGCTTCTGCTCGGCGGGTTCGATCACGCGGGTGTGTGCGTAGCCGTAGCCGTTGCGCCGCAGGTCGGCCTCGAGCTTCTCCACCTTGTCGGCCGCCTCGGCGCGGCTCTCGCCGTAGAACTCGACGATGATGATCGCCCCGGGGTCGCCCTGCAGGAAGCACGTCTTGCCCTGGAAGCGGGGCGCGCCGGTGGCCGCGCGGATGATGTGATGATCCACCAGCTCCGCTGCGGAGGGCCGGTGCTCGAGCACCAGCGCATCGGCCTCCACCGCCTTCACCATGTCGGTGTAATGCGAGACCAGCAGCGCGCGCGCCTTGGGCTGGGGGCAGATGCGCAGCTTGAGCGCGCGCGTCACCGCCAGCGTCCCCTCCGAGCCCACCAGCAGCTTGGCGAGATTGGGAGCGTCGAAGTGCTTCAGCACCTCGTCGAGGTTGTAGCCGGAGACGCGGCGCATGATCTTGGGGAATCGCCGGTGCACCTCCTCCCGGTTGGCTGCGGCGATCCGCAGCACCTCGCGGAAGATATGGCCCTCCAGGGTGCCCAGCCGCAGCTTGGCATCCAGCCCCTCCGCATCGAGCGGCCCCAGCGTCACGCGCGCGCCATCGGCGAGCAGCACGTCCAGGGCGATGACGTGATCGACCGTCTTGCCGTAGATGATGGAGCGCGTGCCCGCCGAGTTGTTCCCCGCCATGCCGCCCACCGTGGCGCGGTTGCTGGTGGCGGTGTCGGGGCCGAACAGGTAGCCGTGCGGGGCCAGGTAACGGTTGAGCTGATCCTGCACCACGCCGGGCTGCACCCGCACCCACTCTTCGTCGGTGTTCAGCTCGAGCACCTTGTTCATGCAGGTGCTCAGGTCCAGCACCAGCGCGCGGCCCACGGTCTGCCCGGCCAGGGAGGTTCCGCCGCCCCGCGGCAGCACCGGCACCAGCCGCTGATGGGCCAGCTCGACCGCCGCCTGCAGGTCGTCCTCGTCGCGCGGGATCACCACGCCGATCGGCTCGATCTCGTACAGGCTCGCGTCGGTGCTGTAGATGTGGCGGGAGACGGGGTCGAAGCGCACCTCGCCCCGGATGTGCTGCTTCAGCTCCGAATACAGATCCCGCATGGCTCTCCGCGTGCTGCTGGATGGGAACACGGACCGGGCGCGCCCGTGGGGCGCGGGGAAATCGGTCGAGCGGTCAGCTTGCCACCATACCGGCGGCATTTCCAGCGCGTCACCGCCGCGCAAGGCTCGGCCCCGGCGCCGCCGCACGTGCAGCCCGGCATCGCGGGGGCGCGGCAACTCCGCTGCGCGCGGGGACGGGCGCTATTTCGGCAGCGCCACCTGGCGGCGGCGGAACTGGTTGTGGCAGGCCACGCAGGTGGTCACGATCTGCCCGTACTGCACGGCGGCCACGGCGCGCAGGTAATCCACGTTCTGCTGCCCGGGATTGGTCATCGTCTGGTCGTTCTTGTTGAGCACGCCGACGATCGTGACCAGGTGGCCCGTGGAGATCTCGAGATTGCTGGCGTAGGTGTTGAACAGCCGCTCGTCGGCCTCCGAAACCCCGGCGGGCCTCGTCTTCATCAGATGCAGCGCGTGCTCCCGGATCGCTCCCGCGTAAGGCGGAATGTCCTTGTAATCGGCGGCGATCAGCAGCGCGAGCATGACCTGGACATTCCTGAAATTGTCGGCCATCAGCGCCTTGAGAGCCTCGGAGCGGGTCGGTTCAGCGGCCCGCATCGATGGGGCAACCTGCAGCGATAGGACGGCCAACAGCGCGAAAGCGGCCAGCACGAGTCCTGGATGACGGATCATAGCGGTTCTCCTTCGATAGACCCTCAACCCCCAGCTTCCATTCTATCCGTCCCTCAGCCGAAAAATCACGCGTCAAGCCGCTCTGCGCGACCCTGCGCAGCGAATCAGTGTCAAGGGATAAATATTCGCGCGACTGCCGGCGTCCCCACCCCGCCCTGCGGGCACCCCTCCCCACCAGGTGGGGAGGGGAGGGGGTGGGGACGGCGGAAATCCGCGGCATCCCCGGCGCCGGCAGCGGCCGGCGGGATGTGAACGGCGTCGGCAGCGCGCTGGGATGTGGGGCGCTCGCCGCGAACGGTGCCCCGTCGGCGCGGGGGGTGACGCCGGCTACGGCTTGCCGGGCTCCAGCTTGAGGGCGGCGGAGTTCATGCAGTACCGCAGTCCGGTCGGCGCGGGGCCGTCCTCGAACACGTGGCCCAGGTGCGAGCCGCAGCGGCTGCACATCACCTCGGTGCGCACCATGCCGTAGGCGCGGTCGGTTTCGAGCGCGAGCTGTTCCTCGGCGAGCGGCGCGGTGAAGCTGGGCCAGCCCGTCCCGGAATCGAACTTGGTGCCGGCGTCGAACAGCGCCTGGCCGCAGGCCGCGCAGCGGTAGGAGCCGGGCGTCTTGGTCTGCCAGTAGGCCCCGCTGAAGGCGGGCTCCGTTCCCTTCTCCCTGCACACGTGGTACTGCTCAGGGGTCAGGAGCTTCCGCCATTCGGATTCCGATTTGACGATCTTCTCAGCCATTGTCGACTCGCCCCCAAGGTTGTCCCGACGCGATCCGGGCCCCGCTGCGCCGGACAGGCTCAGGTTGCAGCACCGATGTTCGCGCCGCGCCGACCGCCGGTCGGTGGGCCGGCCTACGCTTCCGCCGCGCCAGGCGTCGCTGGCTCGCGCGGATGACTCGCGCAGATTGCTATGGCCACGGGTCGATTTTCTGGTAAAGAACAAAAATTGTCCATCCTCCGGCTGCCGGAATGTCCCGACGCGCGCCGCTTCCCGGAAAGGCGCACAGGCATTGCGGCGAGGAGGAGCGGATCGTCCACGCTGCGCGCCCCGTGAGGGGGCGGCACAGCCGAGACCGCACCCGCGCAACGACCACATCGACCGCACTGTAGGAGCTGTTGACCGATGACCGAGGGCCTCGCACAACTCAACGTGATCGAACTGGGCGGCGGCGTATCCGCCGCCATGGCAAGCAAGATGCTGGCCGATCTGGGCGCCACCGTCGTCAAGATCGAGCCGCCGGAAGGCGACCCGGCGCGACGGGAGGGGCCGTTCCGCAACGGCAAGCCCGACCCCGAGGCCAGCGGCACGTTCCTGTACCTGAACGCCAACAAGCGCAGCCTGGTGCTCGACCTGACCCAGCCCGGGGGCCGTGCGGAGCTGGAGCGGCTGGTGGCGCAGGCGCATCTGCTGATCCACAACGTCCACCCCACGCGCATGGCGGCCCTGGGCGTGGACTACGCGCGCTACTCGGCGCTGAACCCGCGCCTGGTGATGCTCTCGCTGACGCCGTTCGGGCTGAGCGGGCCCAACCGGGACCTGCCGGCCAGCGAGCTGACCCTGTTCCATGCCGGGGGCTGGGGCGCGATGTGCCCCGGCAAGTCCACCCATCCCGAAAGGCCGCCCCTCAAGGCGTTCGGCCACCACGCCGAGGTGCAGGCCGCGCTGCACGGCGTCTCGGCGGCGCTCGGCGCCCTCTACGGCGCCGCGGAGACGGGGGTCGGCGACCAGATCGACCTCTCGACGCAGGAGGCCGTGGCGTTCCTGCTGGGCCGCAACTTCGCCATCTACACCTACGCCGACACCGTCTACTCGCGCCTCTCGCCCGCGCCCTACGAGCCCCAGTCGATCTACCCCTGCAAGGACGGGATGATCTACATCATCTGCGCCGAGGAGAGCCAGTGGCAGCGGCTGGTGGAGCTGATGGGCACGCCCGCCTGGGCCGTCTCCGGGCGCTTCGCCACCCGCGACCTGCGCGGCGAGAACCGGGAGGAGCTCAAGCGCCGCCTGGGCGAGTGGACCGCCCCCTGGGAAACGGAGCCGCTGTTCCATGCCTGCCAGAAGGCCCGCGTGGGCGCGGCGCCCGTGTACGACTACGTGCAGATGGAGGCCGCCGAGCAGTTGCAGTCACGGCGCTACATCATGCGCCAGCGCCATGCGGTGGCCGGCGAGGTGCGGCTGCCGGGCGCCCCCTACCTGCTCAAGCAGCCCTGGTGGGCGCTGCGCCGTCCGGCGCCGCTGTTGGGCGAAGCCAATGCCGAGCAGGAGCGGCTGTTCGCCGCCATCCCCGAAGCCGCCCCGCTGGCCGCGTCCAAGGCCGCCGCGGCCCGGAGCCCGGCGGCCGCGCAAGGCACGCCGCCGCTGCCGCTGACGGGCGTGCGCGTGCTGGACTTCTCCTGGGTGTGGGCGGGTCCGCACTGCACGCTGATGCTGGCCTCGCTGGGGGCGGAGGTGATCAAGGTGGAGTCCTCGGCGCGCATCGACATCACCCGGCGCACCAACCCGTTCGTCAAGGGCATGCCGACCGGCCCCAACCGCTCCGGCTACTTCAACCAGCTCAACCAGTCCAAGAAGAGCGTCGGCATCAACCTCTCCAGCCAGGCGGGCAAGGCCCTGGTCAAGGCGCTGGCGGCCAGGAGCGACGTGATGATCTCGAACTTCGGCACAGGGGTGCTGGAGCGGCTCGGCATCGGGCCGGAGGAGATGGCGAAGGTCAACCCGAACCTGATCCAGGCCATGATCTCGGCGTTCGGCCAGACGGGCCCCTGCGCGCTGTACATGGGCTACGGCCCGCTGGTCTCGCCGCTGGGCGGGCTGGCCGCGCAGACCGGCTACCAGGGCGGGGAGCCCGAGGACCTCGGCATTCCCTACGGCGACCCCAACGGCGGCGTCTACACCGCCCTGGCCATCACCGCGTCGCTGCTCGCGCGCCGGATGCACGGCAAGGGCGGCCAGGTGATCGACATGTCCATGTGGGAGGCGATGGTCGCCTCCAGCTACGACGGCTGGATGAACCACGCCCTGGGCAATCCCCCCTACCCGCGGGCCGGCAACCGCGATCCGGTGCATGCCCCGCACAATCTCTACCGCTGCACCGGCGACGACGCCTGGGTCGCCATCTCCGCCACGACGCCGGAACAGTGGCGCGCCCTGTGCCAGGTTATCGGCACCCCGGCCCTGGCCGGCGACCCGCGCTTCCGCAGCGAGAGCGACCGCAAGGCCCACGAGGACGAGCTGGATGCGCTGATCGGCGCCTGGTGCGGGGTGCGCGAGCGCTGGGCGGCCGCCCGTACCTTGCTGGCGGCGGGCGTGCCGGCCTTCCCCCCGCTCAGCACCAAGGACATGGACGAGGACCCCCACCTCAACGCGCGGGGCTACTTCACGCGCTGGCCCCATCCGGAGGTGGGAGCCCGCAAGCTGATGCGCGTGCCCTGGCTGCTGACCCGGCGCGAGAACGGCTGCGGCAGCTACGCCCCGCTGATGGGCGAGCACACGGACCAGGTGCTCGCGGAGCTGGTGGGGTTGAGCAAGCCGGAGTTGGCCCGCCTGCGCGCCGAGAAGGTCATCGAGTAGCGCCGGGCAGCGCCGAATAGTGCACTGTGCGCGAGCGCAGCGGCGCTGAGGTGCACCGGTCCATCGCTGCGGGGGATCGGGGCGCCCGCGGCACCCCCAGCGCGCCATCGCAAACTTCGCATCCACTTCGGCCCCGGCCGCACACCCGCAACCCGACGCAGGAGCATCCCATGGGCGCCCACGAGTTGTACCTCGTGATGGACATGATCAACGACCTGATCCACGCCGACGGCCCCAACGGCAACACCGGCTTCGGACCGGAGGTGCGCCGGCGCAACATCATCGCCAACACCCGCGTGGCGCTGGCCAAGGCCCGCCAGGCGGGGGTGCGGGTGGGCTACGTGCGGGTGGGGTTCTCGCCCGATTACCGGGAGTGCCCGCCCGGCTCGCCGGCCTTCTCGCAGGCCAAGACCCTGGGCCGCTACAAGCTCGGTACCTGGGGCACGGAGGTGCACCCGGAGCTGGCGCCGCTGCCGGGCGATTTCGACATCGTCAAGCACCGGGTCAGCCCCTTCTACGGCACCAGCCTCGAGCCGATCCTGCGCGCCAACGGCATCCGGCGGCTCTACCTCTCCGGCGTCTCGACCAACGGCGTGGTGCATTCGGCCGTGCGCGAAGGGCACGACCGCGACTACGAGTGCGTGGTGATCGACGACTGCTGCTGCGCCCTGAGCGAAGAGGAGCACCGCGCCGGCATCGGCATCATGAAGCGCTACACCCACGGCGTGCTCACCGCGGCCGAGCTGCGCTTCGGCGACGGCTGAGCGCCCGCGGGGCGCGGGCGGGTCGGCGACTTCGGCAGGCGCAGCATGGGCGCTGACGGCAGTGCCGCGCCACATCGGACCAACCTGAGGAGGCGGGATGAAATACAAGGTGCTGGGCACGACGGGCGTGAAGGTTTCGGTGCTGGCCATGGGCACCAACAACCTGGGCGGCGACGCCGACGAGGCCACCTCCGCCGAGATGTTCAAGACCTGCCGCGACGCCGGCATCAACTTCATCGACTGCGCCGACAGCTACGGCGCCGGCGGCCGGAGCGAGGAGATCCTCGGGCGGCTGATCGCCTCCTGCCGCCGGGAGGTGGTCATCACCACCAAGTGCTACTTCCCGCAGGGCAAGGACGTCAACGCCCGGGGCGGGTCGCGCCGCCACGTGATGACCGCCTGCGAGGACAGCCTGCGCCGGCTCAAGACCGACTGCATCGACGTGTACTTCCTGCACAAGTTCGATGACGAGTCGGCCCTGGAGGAACCGCTGCGCGCGCTCGAGGATCTCGCGCGCCAGGGCAAGATGCTCTATGCCGCAGCGAGCAACTTCGCCGCCTGGCAGGTGGCGAAGGCCCTGGGCATCCAGGCCCTGCGGGGCTGGTCGCCCATCCAGTGCATCCAGCCGCTCTACAACCTCGTCAAGCGGCAGGCCGAGGTGGAGCTGCTCCCTATGGCCGGAGCCGAAAAGATCGGCGTGATGACCTACAGCCCCACGGCTTCGGGGCTGCTGACCGGCAAGTACGCCGGCGGGCAGAGGCCCGCCAAGGCCCGCTTCCTCACCAGCGCATTGGCCCAGCAGCGCTACGCCGGAGACGAGGCCCGCCACGCCGCCGACCGGCTCGCGGCCATCGCCCGCGAGCACGGGTACCATCCCGCGGCGCTGGCCGTGGCGTGGGTGGGCGCCCACCCGGCGCTGACCTCGGTGATCCTGGGCGCGCGCAACGCCGAGCAGCTCCGCGATTCCATCCCGGCCGCCGAGATCACGCTGACGCCCGAGCTGTACGCGCAGCTCTCCGCCCTGATGCCGCCCCCCTCCGTGGCCACCGGCCGCGACGAGGAGCGCGCGGGCTGAGCGGGGCGGATATCGAGGGCGGAGCGATGGCGGCGGGCGGGACGGATCGCGCGGCCGTGGCTCTGCCGCCCAGGTGCACGGCGAGCCATCAGTAGCCGGTCTCCTCGGCCATGCGCGCCCGCCAGCGGGCGTAGCGGGCCGCCAGGGCGGCATCGGGGCCGGGCGGAAACGTGGCCGTCTCGCCGCCTGCGCGCCAGTGGGCGGGTCGCCCGGCGAGGAGAAACGCGGTGCCGCGCGCGGTGGCCTCGGTGTCGTCCTGGCGCAGCAGCGGCACGCCCATCAGGCTGGCCAGGCGCCGGCACAGCCCATCGAGGCGCGCAAGGCCGCCGCTGATGCGCACCCGTTCGGGGCGGGGCAGGTGGCGCGCCATCTCCTCGGCGTTGGCCTGGAGCAGGAACACGATGCTCTCCACCACCGCCACCGCGCGCGCCGCGACCGCGTCTCCGGCTGGGTCGTCCGGCCCCTCGAACCGCGAGGGCAGGTCGGCGCACCAGAACGGCGAGCCCACCCCCGAGACGCCGTTGAGGAACAGGGGCGGCTCGATCTCCCCCTCCAGCCAGGCGGGCAGGCGCGCGAGCAGGTCTGCCCGCCCGGTCCCGGCGGCGAGCCATTCCAGCGCGCTGCCCGCGCCGTTGACCGTCCCTTCCAGGCTGTAGACGAGGTCATCGTCCGCCCACAGCGCGATGCCGGTGAGCAGGCGCGGCGCCTCCGCGACCAGGCGGGTCACCAGCCGCTGGATGAAGGCGCCCGTGCCCACGTTGACGTAGGCCGCGCCGGGCGCGGGGGCGCCATAGGCGAACAGGGCCGAGGACTGGTCGCCGTTGACCACGCGCAAGGCGATCCGCCCGCCACCCGCCCGCAGCGTGCCGAAGGGGTGGACGGTCGGGACGGAGCGGGGCAGGTGGCCCGCCGGCAGGCCGAACAGCGCCAGCAGCTCGGGCGACCACGCCCGGCGGTGCAGGTCCCAGAGCTGCGTGCGCGACGCGTTCTGGGGATCGGCCAGGGGCACCCCTTCCAGTGTGAGCCGCTGCACGAGGAAGCTCGCCATCGGTCCCCAGCACAGGCGACCCTGCTCCGCGGCCCGTCGCACGGCGGGCAGATGGTCGAGGCACCAGGCGAGCTTGCTCGCCCCGTAGTGGGGCGTGAGGGTGAGGCCGGTGCGCCGGTGAATCGCCGCGGCTTGCGGCTCGAACCGGCGCAGCCACGCGTGGGCGCGCCGGTCCTGCCAACTGATCACGGGGGCGAGCGCCGTGCCGGTCGCGGCGTCCCAGCAGCAGACGTTCGAGCGCTGGGTGGCCAGCCCCGCGGCCGCCACTTCGCCCGCCCGCGGGCCGAGCGCGGACAGGGCGTCGGAGATCGCCCCCTCGATCGAGGCCACCAGCGCCTCGGCGTCGTGCTCGGCCCAGTCGGGTCGCGGCCGGTCGAGGGCGAGCGGACGCTCGGCGTGCGCCAGCGCCCCGCCGGCGCCGTCGAACACCATTGCGCGGCTGGCGTGGCTGCCCTGATCGATGGCCAGATAGAGCGGCCCGGCGGTCATGGGGGCGTCTCCGACGGTGGTCGCGCGTGGCGCGCCCGGGGCGCCCTTTGACAACCGCCGCCCGCACCGGCGATTAAAGGGGGAGCCGGAACGGACGGGCCCGGCCGACGTTCAACCCACAGGGGAGCATCCGCATGGGCGCAGCGCAAGCGAAGCTGATGTTGTGGGGCCGCACCACCTCCATCAACGTGATGAAGGTGCTGTGGTGCCTCGAGGAGCTGGGCGTGCCGTACGATCGGGAGGATGTGGGGGGCGAGTTCGGACGGAACCATGAGCCCTGGTATCTGGCGCTGAACCCCAACGGCCGCGTCCCCACCATCCGGGACAAGGGGATGGTGCTCTGGGAATCCAACGTGGTGGTGCGCTATCTCTCCGCGACCTACGGCGCGGGCAAGCTGCTGCCGGCCGATGCCACCGCCCGCTGGCACGCCGAGCAGTGGATGGATTGGCAGCAGACCGTGCTGGCGCCCGCCCTCATGCCGGCCTTCCAGAATCTCGTGCGCCGCAAGCCGTCGGAACGCGACCTGAACGCCGTCGAGAAATCGCGCAAGGCCACCGTGGAGGCCATGGCCATGATCGAGGCCCGGCTCGCCAGGAGCGCCTTCATCGCCGGGCCCGCATTCTCGATGGGCGATATCCCGATCGGCCCGGGCATCCACCGCTGGTTGAGCCTCCCCATCGAGCGCCCCGCAATGCCGGCCATCGAGCGCTACTACCAGACTCTGCGGGAGCGGCCGACCTACCGCAAGCACGTCGCGCTGCCGCTCGCCTGAGAGGGGCCGCCGGCCGCCGCACACCGGCGGGCGGTCAGCGCCTGACCGCGATGGGAATGCGGGTGGCGCTGCGGCGGTCGCCAAAGGCTGCCCAGGCGGGTAGTGGATCAGTCTGGCGGATTCGAGCGGGCTGGCGCCGCAGCCTCACCCCCGCCGCTGGCGCGGCTGCCCCCTCTCCTCGGGGAGAGGGGGCGCCCAGCAGCCCTTGCCGATGGCCGGTGCGGGTCTCCCTCCCTCTCCACCAGGAGAGGGAGGGCCGGGGTGGGCGAGGCTGCCGGCAGGAGCGCCTACGTCAAACTGACCCACCACCCGCCTGCGCCGCCGCTTGGTTTTTTCCCCGGGGTTCGGTAAGCAAGGTGGTGGCGCGGCGACGGGCCCCTCGTCTCCGCGGCGTTTCATCCATCGCGATCCGTTGATGGCGACGTTCATGGTATCGTTCATGGCTCTGCCCCGGCCGCTCGCCAGCAGGCGTGGCGGTCGCCGGCGCATCGGGAGGCCCACGTGATCAAAGCCGGGATGCTCTACACCAACCAGCAGCGCCTGGACCGCGACATGATCAGCGGGCTCGACGATCAGCTCGCCATGATCCGCCTGGCGCGCGACAAGGGCTGGAACTCCTACTTCGCCGGCCAGCACTTCCTCAACGAGGGCAACAACAAGGGCATGCAGCAGTTCCCCATGCTGGCCCGGCTGGCGGCCGAGGCGGGCGAGATGACCATGGGCACCGGCATCACGCTGGTGGCGATGCACAACCCGGTCTATCTCGCGGAGACGATCGCCTCGCTGGACATCATCGCCCGCGGCAACCTCGTGTTCGGCGTGGGGCTCGGGTACCGGAACGAGGAGTTCGAGGCGTTCGGCATCGTGAAGGGCCAGCGCGTCAAACGCTTCGAGCAGACCCTCGACCTCGTCAAGCGCCTCTGGGCGGGCGAGGAGGTGACGTTCGATTCCCTCTACTGCAAGCTCAACAAGGCGCGCCTGAACCTGCGCCCCGTGCAGCAGCCGCACCCGCCGATCTGGTTCGCCGCCAAGCACGAGAACGCGCTGCGCCGCGCCGCGCGGATGGGGGATTGCCTCTACCACAGCCCCAAGGCCACCTTCGAGACCCACAAGAAGCGCATCGCCTTTTACAAGAACGAGCTCAAGAAGGCCGGCAAGCCCATCCCCAGGGAGAATCCCTGCCGCATCGAGATCTACTGCGCCAGGTCGCGCAAGCTGGCCATGGAGCTGGGGGCGCCGTTCATGATGGAGAAATACCAGGTGTACGCGCAGTGGGAGCAGAGCCAGGCCATGCCGGCCCACGAGCGCATCGACCTGCCCTTCGACCAGCTCGCCAAGGATCGCTTCGTGATCGGGACGCCGGAGGACTGCTACGAGCAGCTCCGGCCTTACTGGGAACAGCTCGGCATGAACCACTTCGTCTTCCGCACCCACTTCCTGGGCATGCCGCTCGCCAACTCGCTGCAGAGCATCCGCCTCATGTCCGACGAGCTGCTGCCCGCGCTGCGCAAGGCGGAGCCGCGCCCGCTCGCCGAGGTGGCGGCCGCCTGAGCCGGCGGCCTGGGCCAACCCGCCCCGCACCAGTGAGACCACCCCGACACCCTTCCCGCCGGAGCCTGCCGTGAACATCACCGAGACGCTGTGCCGCCGCATCCTCGCCACCACGCGCGACTCGCTCTCGGACACGGTCATCGCCCGGGCGCACCAGGTCGTGCTGGACGGGCTGGGGGTGGCCGTCGCCGGCACGGAGGAGCAGGCGCCGCGCATCCTGGCCGATCACCTCAGGGAGATGGGCGCCGCGCCCTCCTGCACCGCGATCGGTTTCGGGTTCAAGACGTCGCCCGTGCAGGCGGCCTACCTGAACGGCGCCTCGATGCACGTGCTCGACTACGAGCCCATGTCGAGCCCGGCCACACATGCCACCTCGCCCACGCTGCCCGGGCTGCTGGCCCTGGCCGAGATCACCCAGGCCGACGGCCGCGAGCTGGTCACCGCGCTGGTGAAGGGCATCGAGATGCAGGGCCGCATCCGCATCGTGTGGGAGGCGCAGCGTCCTGAAAGGCCCTCGTTCCACTATCCAGGGGTGTTGGGGGTGATGGGCTCCGCGGTCGCGGCCGGCCACGTGCTGGGGCTCGACCTGACCCAGCTCCGCAACGCCCTGGGCATCGCCGCCTCGCGGGCGGGCACCCTGATGGCCAACGTGGGCACCATGACCAAATCCACCCACTGCGGGCTCGCCGGCAGCACGGGCCTGGAGGCGGCTCTGCTGGCCAAGCGCGGCTTCACCGGCAACATCAACGTGATCGAGGCGCCGCTCGGCTACTCGGAGGCGTTCTACGGCCCCATCAAGGATCCCAGCGCGATGCTGGCGTGGGGCGAGCCCTGGCGCATGGTGGAGCCCGGCTACGCCATCAAGTTGTTTCCCTGCAAGTACACGACGCACTGGGGCGTCACGGCGGCGCTCGAGCTGCGCAAGCAAATCGCGCGGCCACAAGACATCCGCTCGGTGCACATGCGCGTGCCGCCCATCCCCGATGTGAACCGGCCGGCGCCGGTCACCGGGCTCGAGGGCAAGTTCAGCTTCCAGTACACGGTGGCCTGCGCGCTGCTCGATGGCGCGATCCGCATTCCCAGTTTCAGCGACGAGCGACGGTTCCGCCCCGATATGGCGGCGCTGCTGCCGAAGATCCGCGTCGAGTATGACGAGAAGCTGCCCGCCGCTTTCGAGGAGATGGCGGTCGAGGTGACGATCGAGACCACCGACGGGCAGCGCCTTTCCGAGTTGTGCAAGAAGCCGCGTGGCCACTACGGCCTTCCGCCGATCAGCACCGAGGAGCACCTGGTCAAGGTGCGCGACTGCCTCGCCACCCGGCTCTCCAAGGCGCAGGTGGAGGAATGCGTGCAGATGGCGGGCAGCCTCGTCTCGCTCTCGAACCCGGACGTGCGGCGCCTGGTGCGCTTGCTGGGGCTGTTCGCCGCCGGACAGGCGGCCTGAGGCCGGGGCCCGCGCCGTGGACGTGCTGATGTGGGAGCCGGCCGCCGCCCGGGTCGCCACGCGCCTGGCGACGGCGCTGCCGCAGGTGGGCGTGGTTGCCCTGCGGGACGACGGCTCGCTCGTGCGCTGGGCTGGGCCAGCATCGGGTGGTGCTGTGCCGGGCGGCGGCACTCCGCTGACCGAGGCCGACGTCCGCGTGGAAGCGGCCTACGCCTCGCACGATCTCTACGCGGGCGGTCCCGTCCGCGCCTTCATGATCCACCTGCTCAAGTCGCCCACCGTGCGCTGGCTGCAATCGAGCGCGGCCGGCTTCGACCCGCCCGTGTTCGCCAAGCTCGCCGCCAAGGGCATCCGGCTCAGCAACACCAACGCCAACGCCATCGCCGTGGCGGAGTTCGCGCTGGCCCGCGTGCTCGACGAGTTCCACCCCAACCGCGCACGGCGGGAGCTCCAGGCCCGGGGCGAGTGGCGGCGGCTGACGTTCCGCGAGGTGGCCGGGACGACGTGGCTGGTCGTGGGGCTCGGCAACATCGGCGGGGAGGTCGCCCGGCGGGCGCAGGCGTTCGGGGCGCACGTGATCGGCGTGCGCCGCAGACCGGCCGGCGGGGAGCCGGTCGCCGAGCTGGTGGCGCCGGAGGGGCTGTCGGGCGCCCTGCCCCGGGCGGATGTGGTCGTGCTGACGCTCCCCGCCACGCCCGAAACCCTGCGGCTCACCGACGCGCGCTTCCTCGCGGCGCTGAAGCCCGGCGCCCTGCTGGTGAACGTGGGCCGTGGCTCGCTCATCGACGAGCCGGCGCTGCTGGCGGCGCTGGAGCGCGGCACGCCGGCCTGCGCCATCCTCGACGTCTTCGAGCGGGAGCCGCTGCCGCCGGGGCATCCCTTCTGGAGCCACCCGCGCGTGCGGCTCAGCGCCCACAGCGCCGCCGACACGGCGGGGACGGTGGCCCGCTGCGACGCCCAGTTCCTGGACAACCTCGAGCGCTACGTGGCGGGCCAGCCGCTGCGGTTCGAGGTGGAGCCGGCGCTGATCCTGGGGCAGCGCTGAGCGCTGGGGAATTGCGGCCACGTGGGGAGGCGCCCCGCGCGCATCAGGGACGCGGAAGCTCTCATACGCTTTGGCATGCAGCTCGGTGCCACCTGCGCGCAGCGAGGGGTCTGTCGTTCTTCGCAGAGCCAACCGATTCCGATTCCGACCCAACGGCATCAAGAACCCCGTGGCTGAGGAGCGCCTCGGAGCGGGGCGTCTCGAAGCACGCCCTGCGCCTGTCGCAGGGCTCGGGGAGGCAAGGCCACGTCACCTGAAGCGGCGCGAGATATCCCCTGTCGCCGCCCACCGGTGCCGCTGTCGGCTCGGGCGACGCCCGGCTCCGCAGGGGGCTTGGCTTCGTCGCCCGGTCGGATAATCTAGCGGCCTACGATCCGCCGCGCGTGGTTGGCGCCGACCGGGCTACCCGGCGGCCGCCGATTGCCGCTCACCCGTAGCCACCCACCCCTGGCCACCTGCAACGAGGTTCCCTGTGATCAAGATCGGCATGTTCTGCACCAACCAGCAGCAACTGGGCACCGACATGGTCAGCGCCCTCGACGAGCAGATCGCCATGGTGCGCATGGCTCGCGACAAGGGCTGGAACTCCTACTTCGTCGGCCAGCACTTCCTCAACGAGGGCGACAACAAGGCCCTGCAGATGGTGCCGCTGCTGGCCCGGCTGGCCTCGGAGGCGGGCGAGATGACGATGGGTACCGGCATCATGCTGCTGCCCCTGCTCAATCCGGTGTACGTGGCGGAAACCATCGCCTCGCTCGACGTGATCGCGCGGGGCAATTTCGTGTTCGGGATCGGGCTCGGCTACCGCAAGGCGGAGTGGGATGCCTTCGGCGCCTGGAAGGGCGAACGCGCCGCGCGCTACGAGACCTGCCTCGACCTGGCCAAGCGGCTCTGGGCCGGGGAGGAGGTGAGCTTCGACAGCCCCTATTGCAGGCTCGACAAGGCGCGGCTCAACCTGCGCCCGGTGCAGCAGCCCCACCCGCCGATCTGGGTGGCGGCCAAGCACGAGGACGCCATCCGCCGCGCGGCGCGCGTGGGCGACTGCATCTTCCACAGCCCGAAGGCCACCTTCGAAACCCACCGCAAGCGCATCGGGCTCTATATGAGCGAGCTGCGCAAGCTCGGCAAGCCGTTCCCCAAGGAGAACCCGGGCATGATCGAGCTCTACTGCGCGAAGGACCGCAAGACCGCCATGGCGCTGGGCGCGCCCTACCTCCAGCACAAGTACCAGACCTACGCGAGCTGGGAGAAGACCAAGGCCATGCCCGAGGAGGAGCGCATCGACCTGCCCTTCGAGGAGCTGATGAAGGGCCGGTTCGTGATCGGCTCGCCGCAGGAGTGCTACGAGCAGTTGCGACCCTACTGGGAGCAGCTCGGCATCGACCACTTCGTGTTCCGCACCCAGTTCGTGGGCATGCCGCTCGCCAACGCGCTCCAGAGCATCCGCCTGATCTCGGACGAGCTGCTGCCCGCGCTGCGCAAGGCCGAGCCCCGCCCGCTGGCCCAGGTGGCGGTCGCCTGAGCCCCCGCTGGGGGGCCCGGGCTTACTTGTCGAGCCAGACCTCCGTGAGGCGCCAGCCGTTGAACTGGACATGGTGCGGGATCCAGTTCTTCACGAACGCCTGGTGGGCGTAGTAGTCGAACTGATTGGCGAGGTAGGGCCGCGCGCCCTCCTGCTGGAGCTGGATGTCGATCTCGTTCACGATCCGTTTCCGCTTCCCGATGTCGAGCTCGGCCGACTGCGCATCCACCTGCTTCACCAGCTCGGGGTTGCAGTAGTCGGTGTAATTGCGCTCCGATCCGCAGCCGTAGTTTTCGTAGAAGTTGGCGTCCGGATCGTCGATGGCGACACCGGTGATGTGGATGCCCAGCGTGAAGTCGCGCCGGGCGGCCTTGGCGAACCAGTTGTTCTGCTCGACCGGCCGGAGATCGGCCTCGATGCCCACGGCCTTGAGCTCGCCCAGCAGCCAGGTGGCGGGCCTGGTATACGAGGGACTGACGTTCGCATCCAGGATCACCCGCAGCGGGTTGCCGGGACCGTAGCCTTCCTCGGCCAGCATGCGGCGGGCCTCCGCCTTGTTCTTCTCGGGCTCGCCGTAGCCGGGCAGCCTGCTCAACTGTTCCACGTCGAGCCCCCAACTGCCCCAGGGCTGGGGCAGCATCGCGGAGCTCTTCACGGCGGCACCCTGAAACACGCTCTTGATGAGCCCCGCGCGGTCGGCGGCCAGGGCCACCGCCTTGCGCAGCCTGGCGTTGTCGAAGGGGGGCTTGCGGGTGTTCATCAGGATGGTCACGGCACCGGCGTAGATCGTCTCCTTGAACGCGAGCCCGACGTCGGCGGCCTTGAGCTGCTCGTAGACGGGCCCGGGCGTGGTGGACATGCTGCCCGTATCGGCCTGGCGACCGATGAGCGCGCCGAGTTCGGCGGCGCCGGACTTCATGACGATGAACTGCACCCCGTCCAGGAACGGGCGGCCCTTGAGGTAGAACTGGGGGTTCTTCTCCAGCTCGACCATCTGGTCGCGCCGGAAGCTTTTCAGCTTGAACGGCCCGGTGCCCACCGCCCGGGTGCGCAGCTCGGCAAAGTCCACGTGGGCGGGATAGACGGGCGAGTTGCCCCCCGCCAGCATCGAGAGCAGCGAGGGCTGCGGCCGGGTCAGCTTGAAGGTGACCTCGTGATCGCCATTGGTCGCGATCTCGGTGACGTTGACGTACCAGCGCCGGCGCGGGTTCAGCTTGAGCCCGGCTCTCACCGCGCCGCGCACCACGTCGAAGGTGCTCTTGACGTCCCTGCCGGTGACGGGCTGGCCATCGTGCCAGGTGAGCCCCTGGCGCAGCTTGAACACCAGCTCCCGGTGGCTGCTGCTCCACTGCCAGCTTGCGGCCAGCTCGGGGCGGATGGTCTCGGGCCCGTCCTTGGGGAGGTAGGGGTCGTACCAGACCAGGTTTCCGTAGACCGGCGTCATCGTGGCGGTCACGTTGCTGGCGGTGGTCTCGTGGATGGAGAGGTTGGAGGGGTTCTGCCGCAGGATCGAGCGCAGCACCCCGCCGTACTTCTCGGCGGCGCCGGCCCGCACGCCCGGCAGGATCAGCAACACGGCTACGGGCACGGCCAGCCACAGCGTACGCGTATGCATAGCGCGACTCCTCGGATGCGGGCACGGCGGCAAGGGGCGGCGGCGGCCCGCCTGCGGCCGGTGCCGCCGCCGGTCACGGATCGGGCGCGCCGGAGCCCTTGGCCGCAACGTTCCCCATCGCCTGCGCCAAGTCAATCGGCGGGCGCAGGGTCACCCGTTCACTTGTCCAGCCAGATCTCCGTGAGCCGCCAGCCGTTGAAGAACACGTAGTGGGGGATGTAGTTCCTGATGAAGGATTGGTGGGCGTAGTAGTCGAGCTGATTGGCGAGGTAGGGTCGCGCGCCATCCTGCTGGAGGTGGATGTCGATCTCGTTGACCATCCGCTTCCGCTTTTCCAGATCGAGCTCGGCCGACTGCGCATCCACCATCTTCGTGATCTCGGCGTTGCAGTAGTCGGTGTAGTTGCGCTCCGAGCCGCAACTGTAGTTCTCGTAGAAGCCGGAGTCCGGATCGTCGATGGAGTTGCCGGTGACGTGGACGCCCAGGATGAAATCGCGCCGGGCGGCCTTGCCGAACCAGTTGGCGTGCTCGGCCGGCTTGAGGTCCGCCTCGATGCCCACGGCCTTCAGTTCGCCGATCAGCCAGGTCGCCGGCGCCGTGTAGGATTGGTTCACGCTCGTCTCCAGCGTGACCCTGAGGGGATTCGAGGGCCCGTGGCCTGCTTCGGCCAGAATGCGCCGGGCCTCCGCCTTGTTCTTCTCCGGCTCGCCGTAGCCGGGCAGCCGGCTCAGCTGCTCGGCGTCGAGCCCCCAGCTGCCCCAGGGCTTGGGCAACAGGGCGGCGCTCTTCACGGCGGCGCCCTGATACACGCTCTTGATGAGCCCCGCGCGGTCCGCCGCCAGGGTCACAGCCTTGCGCAGCCTGGGGTTGTCGAAGGGGGGCTTGCGGGTGTTCATCAGGATCGTCACGCCGCCGGTGCTGATGGTCTCGATGAAGGCGAGGCCCACGTTGGCCGCCTTGAGCTGCTCATAGACGGGCTTGGGCGTGGTGAGCATGCTGCCCGTATCGGCCTGGCGCCCGATCAGCGTGCCGATCTCGGCGGCCGCCGACTTGATGATGATGAACCTCGCACCGTCCAGGTACGGCCGGCCCTTGAGGTAGAACCCGGGGTTCTTCTCGAGCTCGATCTGGCGGTCGGGCAGGAAGCTCTTCAGCTTGAAGGGCCCGGTGCCCAATGCCTTGGTGCGCAGTACCGCCCAATCCAGGTGCGCCGGGTACACGGGGGAGTTCCCCGCAGCCAGCATCGTCAGCATCGAGGGTTGCGGCCGCGCCAGCCGGAAGGTGACCTCGAAGTCGCCATTGGTCTCGATGCCGGTGATGTTCGCGTACCAGCGCTTGCGCGGATTGAGCTTGAGGCCGCCCTTGACCGCGCCCCGCACCACGTCGAAGGTGCTCTTGATGTCCTTGCTGGTGAAGGGCTTGCCATCGTGCCAGGTGACGCCCTGGCGCAGGGTGAAGACGAGGTCCTTCTGCCCGTTGCTCCACTGCCAGCGCTCGGCCAGCTCCGGGCGGATGGTTTCGGGCCCCTCCTTGGGGATGTAGGGATCGAACCACACCAGGTTGCCGTACACCGGCGTCATCGAGGCGGTGACGTTGGTGGCCGTGGTCTCGTGAATCGAGAGGTTCGGCGGATTCTGGCGCAGGATCGAGCGCAGCACGCCGCCGTACTTCTGGGCCATCCCTTCCGGCGGGAACAGCAGCATCAGCCCCAATCCCAGCAGCAGGGCGGCCGAACGGTTCATCGCACGCATCGTGGAATCTCCGGTAGGTGAGGGTACGGACGTTCCTCGGGAACATGGAGGGGATGGCGGCCCCGCAGGGCGCCGCCGCCCTCGGCGACCGCGCGGGTCTCCGGGGCTGTCCTGACGGAGGAAGCGCTGCCGGCGGGATTGGCGATGGCGGCCCGGATGGCTGCGCCCGCCCCCGCGCAAGGGCCTGCGCCCGGGCGGTACCCATCCGGGCGCAGGCCCTGCGACGTGCGGCGCTACTTGTCCAGCCAGACGTCTTCCAGCTTCCAGCCGTTATAGATGCTCGTGTGGGGTACCCAGTTCTTCACGTAGGGATAGTGGGCGTAGTAGTCCTTCCGATAGACGATGTAGGGCCGCGCCTCCAGCAGCGTGAGCTGGGCGTCGATCGCCTGCACCAGCTTGTGGCGGGTGGCGAAGTCGGTCTCGGCCGACTGCTCGTCGAACTTCTTCTCCAGCGCGCGGTTGCAGAAGTCGGTGTAGTTGCGCTGCGAGCCGCAGCCGTAGTTTTCGTGCAAGCCGGCATCGGGATCGTCGACGGCGATGGCCGTCTCGTTGATCGCGACGGCAAACTCGCGTCGGGCCACGACCCCGTACCAGTTGCCCGTGTCGATCAGTTGGATTTCCGCCGCGATCCCCACCTGCTTGAGCTCGCCGACCGCCCAGTTGGCCGATTGACTTGAGCTGACGACGTTGCGGATTGTGAACTTCAGTCGGAGCGGGTTCGACTCGCTGTAGCCCAGTTCCGCCAGGATCTTCCTGGACTCGGCCTTGTTCGTGGCCGAGTCGCGGTAGGCGGGGAATTTGGCCATCTGCTCGGGCGTCATGCCCCAGATGCCCGTGGGCGCCGGGATGAATGCGGTTCCCATGACGGCGCCGCCCTGGAACACGCTTTTGATCAGCCCATCACGGTCCAGCGCCAGGTTGATGGCGTGCCGGATCTTGGGGTTGTCCATCGGCGGCTTCTTGGGGTTGTAGACCAGGTTGATCGTGGCGTTGGTGATCCGCTCCGCGTAGGCCAGTTGCTTGTTGGTGGCTTTGAGGTTCTCGTGCACCGGACCGGGGGTGGCCAGGATCGCCATGGCGTCGATCTGCCGGGCCAGCAGGGCGCCCTGCTCGGGGGCCGCGCTCTTGAAGATCACGTATAGGATGCCGTCGAGATACGGCCGCCCCTTCTTGAAGTAGTTCGGGTTCTTGACCGACTCGAAAGTCTGGTCGCGCTCGTAGCGCTTCATCCGGAACGGTCCGGTGCCCATCGCCGTGGTGCGCAGGGCCGCCGGGCTCACGTGCGCCGGATATACCGGCTGATACCCCGCGGCGAACATGGCCAACAGCGAGGGTTGCGGGCGTTTCAGCCGAAAGGTCACCTCATGATCGCCCCTGGTGTCGATCTGCGCCACGTTCTCGAACCAGAGCTTGCGGGGGTTCAGCTTCAGGCCCCCCTGCTTCGCGCCGCGCACCACGGACCAGGTGTGCTGCACATCGGCGGCGCTGAACGGCTTGCCGTCGTGCCAGGTGACGCCCTTCCGCAACTTGAAGGTGAGCGCCTTGCCGTCGGCGCTCCAGAACCAGCTCGTTGCCACATCCGGCACGATCGTCTCGATGCTTTCGCGCGCCTTCAGGCTATCGAACCAGACCAGATTGCTGTAGATCGGCACGGCGATGGAGGTCACGCCGCTCAGCGCCGTCTCGTGAATGGACAGTTCCGCGGGCGATCCGCGGATGCCCCAGCGCAGCACGCCGCCGTATTTCTGGGCGAGCGCCGGAGTCGAGCCGGCCACCAAGGCCAGCAGCGCCAACGCCGCCACAGATAAGGACCATTTGTTCGAGTGCATGAGAAATCTCTCCGCTGCCTTGTAGATGTGATGAGCCAGACGCTTTCCGGACGGCAGCGCAACCGCCTCCGATCCGGCTCATTCCCCCCATCCAGGACGAGCACATCCTTTGCTGGTCGGCGGCGGGATGTCAATCGCCGGCGCGGCTTTCGCGCGCAACCGGCGCCCGGCAGAGCGGCACCGCTGGCCCGGGGCGTCCTGCACCTGCCGCCACCGCGACGCGTCCCGCTAAGCGCTCCGTGCGCCTCGGTCGAAATCGGCCGATCCATGTTAGACTTATACGTATAAGGATTCCCTCGCGCCGTGCACCCGCTGCCTGTTCCGGCATTTCCTGCCCGGCGGCAGCGGGGGCCAGGCCCCAGGGAATCGTGACCGCCCCGCGTGCGTACCTGTGGGAGAGGGTCGGCTCCCCGGCAGGGCGGCGCCGCGGCAGCACGTCACGGATGATCGTCGCCCGGCCGCGGTTCGGCGCGCGCCTGCGGCAAGACCTGGAGCGAGATTCTGCCAGCCATGGGTGCAGTGTTGCGGGCGCTGTTCGTCACGGACTCTCAGGCCGATCTTGAGGCGGTGCTCGGGGCATTGCGCGGCGGCGGCTTCGACGTGGAGTGGCAGCGGGTCGCGGCGCCGGCCGCCTTGCGCGCCGCCCTCGCCGCAGGCCCGTGGGGCATCGTCTTCAGCGATTGCCACTTGCCCGCGTTGGACGGCGAGGCCGCCCTGCGGCTCCTGCGGGAGTCTGGCTCCGCGGCGCCGGCCATCGTGCTCTGCGACGAGATCGGCCAGGAGCGTGCGGTGGCCCTGATCCGCGCGGGGGCGGCCGAGGTCGTGCGCAAGGGCGCGCTCGGCCCGCTGGCGCAGGCCGTGACGCGCTGCGTGCGCGACGCGGCGGAGCTTCAGGAACGGCGCCGCGCCGAGGAGCAGCGGCTGCGGCTGGCGCACGCCATCGAGCAAGCCGCGGAGGCGATCGCGCTGACCGACGCCGGTCGCACGATCACCTATGTGAACGCCGCGTTCGAGGCCCTGACGGGCTACGGCCGGGCCGACGCCGTGGGCCGGCCGCTCGATGTGCTGGCCCCGGCAGCCGACGCAGACGCACCGGCCCTCGCCATCTGGGAGCAGGTCGCCGGCGGCGTGCCCTGGCGTGGCCCCGGCACGATCAGGCGCAAGGACGGTTCGATCCGGGCGGTGCGGCGGGCGCTTTCGCCCATCCGCGATGCCCGCGGCGCCGTCTCCGCCTACCTCGCGCTGATGCACGACGCCCCCGGGGAGACGGAACCGGAGCGCCGCCTCCTGCAAGCCCAACGGATGGAGGCGATCGGCGCGTTCGCCGGAGGCGTCGGCCACGATTTCAACAACATCCTCACCCCGATCCTCGGCTACGCCGAGATGGCGCAGGGCCTCTTCGCCGCGGGCAGCGAGGGTCACAACTACCTGGCCAGCGTCCGCCGGGCCGCCGTGCGGGCCCGGGAGCTGATCGCGCAGATGCTGCTGCTCAGCCGCAGGCGCAGCGGCGTACGCACGCTCGTGAAGCTCGGCCCGCTCGCGGAGGAGGTGCTGAACGCGATCCGCCCCAAGCTGGCGGCGAACACCCGCATCGTGCTCAAGGCTGCACCCGAGCTGGCCCCGCTGCTGGGCAACACGGCGCAGTTGCGCACCGCGCTCGCCAGCCTCTGCGAGTACGGGGCCGGATCCATGCCCGAGGGCGGCGAACTCCAGGTCGCGCTGGAGAACGTTGAGCCCGACAGCGCAGGGTTCGAGGGCATACAGCCCGGCGACGACAGGGCCGGAGCGGGGGAGCGGCTCCAGGGGCCGTATGTGCACCTGAGCGTGCGGGATACCGGGGCGGGGATGGACCAGGCCACGACCGCCCGCATCTTCGATCCCTTCTTCAGCACGCGCGAACCGCAGCGGGGCAAGGGTCTCGGCCTCGCCCTCGTGTACGGCATCGTGGCGCAGCATGACGGCTTCATCGCCGTCGAGAGCGCGCCCGGCCGGGGTACGACCTTCCACGTGCACCTGCCGGCCCGCGCGCCGGCGGTCGCGGCCAGCGCGGCCGCGCCGGAAACCGCCAGGGACGGCGGCGCACATGTCCTGTTCGTCGACGACGAGGAGGACATCGCGGCACTGGCCAAGCGCTCCCTGGAACGCCTGAACTACCGCGTCACGACGTTTTCGAGCAGCACCGCCGCGCTGGCCGATTTCCGGAAGAACCACGCCACGTACGACGTGATCGTCTCCGACGCCACCATGCCCGAGCTGAGCGGCGCAGCCCTGGCACTCCAGGCGCGGGAGCTGCGACCGGGCATCCCGCTCGTGCTGATCAGCGGCTATGCCAACGCGTTGAAGCCCGAAACCCTGGCCGAGCTGGACGTGTCCGAACCGCTCACCAAGCCGTTCAGCCGGGAAGACCTGGCGCGGGCCATCCGGGCGGCGCTGGCGCGGGCCAAGGGCCGCACGCCCCCGCAGGCGGAACAGGTGCCGCCGGGCGCCGGGCCGGCGCCGGCAGCGCCGGCAGCGCCCTCCACGCCTGCCGGGCATCCGGCTGCCGGGGCACGTACCGACCGCTTCGCCATGAACTGGGGCGACCAGGTCGAGATCCTGATCCAGGGCGAGGAGCCGCTCGACGAGGCCGACAAACGACACCTGCTCGCCCTCTTCGCCCGGGCCAGTCGGGAGGCCAAGCCGATGCGCGTGATGTGCCACGAGCCGGTGCTCGCAGACCTGCGCCGGGCGGGATTCGACCGCTTTCTCGCGCTGACCCTCACCCGCTGAATTCGCCCGCAACCGCGGCCGGGCCCTTCAGTCCCTCCCCCGTGATGTGCATAGGTGTTAATCTATGGCTCGCGTGTGCTCCTGTGGCTCATCCGCGGGTCGCGCGTCGAACAGGCGTGAC
>JACQKK010000008.1 GCA_016204605.1 Candidatus Lambdaproteobacteria bacterium | reverse complement strand
GTCCCCTTCGACGAAGCGTTGCTCTTCCACGATGCGGGTCTGCACGATGCCGCCGGCGAGGGCGGTCACGTCGTCCCTGGCCAGGGCGTAGTTCCGCACCTCGCTCAGGCTTTCCAGCCACGTGCCGGCTTCCTCCACGGCGTCGCGCTTGGCCTTGGCGACGGCGGCGGCGCGGGCGTCGTCGGGCGATTGCGCGCTGCCCATGATCTGCCGCACCTCCTTGCGGAAGGTCTGCACCTGCGCCGGGGCGCGGGGCGGGACGAGCGCCGGCAAGACCGGCAGCAGCGCGAGCAGGAGCACGAATCGGCGCATGGGACCTCCGGCGGGGAGGGGAGGGCGCGAGGGATGGCTACGGGTTTACATACGCCGAGGGGCCGGGGCGCGGCAAGGGCGGCCGTACGCCCCCTCACCCCGGCCTTCGGCCACCCCTCTCCCGCTTCGGGGAGAGGGGAAATGACGTCAGCAGTCGCGCGCCTGCCCCCCCTCTCCCGGACGCGGGAGAGGGGCCGGGGGTGAGGGAGCGTCGGGGGGGGTGAGATTCCGCGCAGTCACACTCCCCCGCCCGCCATACTCGCCTCCCCGCGAGGGTGGGGAGGCGCCGGGGGTGGGGTCGCCCCTTCCTCCGATTGAACCCGCGCGGCTCCTGTGCATAGAGTGGGGCAGCCATCGGCGGGCCGCGGGCCCGACTGCGGGGAGCCATCAAACGGGGAGAGCGCGCCATGAACATGAACGACAGCCGGGAGGAAGCCCAGTTCCGCACGGAGGTGCGGCAGTGGATCGCCCGCAAGGTGCCCGCCAAGTTCAAGGGCATCCGCAACGAGAACATCTCCGTGCCCCGCTTCAGCCGGGAGGAGTCGGAGCCGTTCCGGCGCCTGCTGGCCGAGCGGGGGTGGATCATGCCGGAGCTGCCGAAGGCGGAGGGCGGGGGCGGCCTGACCATGATGGAGACGATCATCCTGCTCGAGGAATGCAGCCAGGCGGGCGTGCCCTTCCTGGAGACGCGGGGCGCGGGCACGGCCAACATCTGCCAGATTCTCTCGAAGTGGGGCACCCCCGCGCAGAAGGAGCAGTTCCTGCGCCCCACCCTGGCAGGGCGGATGTTCTGGTGCCAGGGCTACTCCGAGCCGGGGTCGGGGTCGGACCTGGCGAGCCTCAAGCTCAAGGCGGATCCGGTCGAGGGGGGCTACCTGCTGAACGGACAGAAGATCTGGACCTCCCAGGCCCACCTGGCCGACGTGATCTTCCTGCTGGCGCGCACCGATCCCAACACCAAGCGCAGGCAGGACGGCATCAGCTTCTTCGTGTTCGACATGAAGACGCCCGGCATCGAGATCCGGCCGCTGGTGACGATCGACATGCACCACCACTTCAACGAAACCTTCTTCACCAACGTGCGGGTGCCGGCGAGCGGCCTGGTCGGGCAGCCCGGCAAGGGCTGGACGGTCGCGAAGGCCCTGCTGGTGCACGAGCGCCTGAACGGCCCCGGCGCGAGCCCCCACGTCCTGAGCACGGCGGTCGACAACCTCAAGGTCGCCGCGCGCAAGGCGCCCCAGGGCACGGGCGTGATGTGGGACGACCCCGCCCTGCGCCGGCAGGTGGCCGCCTACGAGATGGAGGCGGAGTGCCTGCGCTACACCCGCTACCGCGCCATGACCCGGGTGGCGCGCGGCGAGGAGCTGGGCGACGAGACCCAGTTCATGAAGTACCACGGCTCCGAGCTGTTCCAGCGCATCCTGAGCCTGCACCAGCAGACGCTCGGGCCCTACGGCACGAGCTGGCGCAACGGACCGTTCGATCCCGCCATCGGCGAGGTCATCATGAGCAACCTCACCAACCGCGCGCGCACCATCGCCGGCGGCACCTCCGAGGTGCAACGCAACATCACCGCCAAGCGCGTGCTCGGCCTGCCCGATTAGGCGCACGACGCGCCCTCACCCCCGAGCCCCTCTCCCGCATGCGGGCGAGGGAGAACCACCGTAAACCGCGCTGGAGGCCGGGTCCCGGCCTCTCCCGCTCGCCGGGGAGAGGGAGGGCCGGGGTGGGTCAGGTCGCAGCGATCGCCCTTGCCACACGCGCCAGCTTCCAGGAAAATGAATGTGGGGGCCTTGCGGAGGCGCGATATGAACACAGCGAACACACATCGACCGATCGAGATCAAAGGCAGGTGGCGGGAGGGGTTCGTGCTGGACTACCAGACGCTGCCCACGGTGCACGTCGGCGACGACGATCTCGGCCAGCCGGTCTACCGGACCGACCGCACCGAAACCGGCGAGCTGCTGTACCGGCTGAAGAACCAGCTCGACCGCTCGGTCGTTCCCGCGCTCGCCGATGCGGCGGCGGCGTTCGTCAAGTCCTGGAAGCCCGGCATCGACGCCGTGGTGGCGGTGCCGCCGCCCCGGTCGCAGGCCGTGACACCGACGCTGCTGATGGCCGAGGCGATCGCCCAGCGCCTGCACGTGCCCTACGCGCCGGACACCGTCGCCAAGATGCGCGACGTGCTCGAGCTGATGAGCGTGTACGGCTTCGAGGAACGCATGCAGCACCTGGCCGGCGCGTTCGTGGTCGATTCCAAGCTCGTGAGGGGCCGGCGCATCCTGCTCTTCGACGACCTGTTCCGCTCGGGCGCGACCCTGAACGCCGTCGCCGCCGCGCTCTATGACCAGGGCGGCGCGGCCGAGGTGTTTGCGCTCGCCATCACGCGCACCCGCGGCCAGGGCGCCCCGCCCTGACCTGCCGGCCAGGCGGTCGGCACGCCTCTGCACAGCGGACGGGCCGCGTCACCGTCTGTTCGCCCTTCCGTGCGCACGGAAAGCGGAGGCGGGGAGCGACGAGTCGCGCGGCGGGCAGCTTGCCGCAGGAGCCACAATCAGGTAGCGTCACGTCATGAGCACGCTTTTCGACACCCACGCTCACGTGAAGAAGCTGACCGCCGCCGGCATGTCCGAGTCCCTGGCCGAGGTGCAGGCGCAGGCATTGCGCGAGCTGATCACGGACCGGCTCGCCACGAAGCAGGATCTGAACACGCTGGAGGTCGCTCTCAAGCGCGACATCGAGGCACTGGAGGTCGCTCTCAAGCGCGACATGAAGGAACTGGAACTCCGCATGCCGGTCAAGCTGGGCGCCATGATGGCGGCGTCCGTCGCCATCGTCGCCGTGCGCGTCAAGCTGCTGTAGTCGCCGCACGCCAGCGCCCGTCTCCCCCTTGCCGCGCGATCCGGGATCGGCTATCAGTGGTAGCCGCGCGGGTGTAGCTCAGTCGGTAGAGCATCAGCTTCCCAAGCTGAGGGCCGCGGGTTCGAATCCCGTCGCCCGCTTTGGCGACCGGCCGGCGGGGTCGGTCGCCGTCTCCCCGGGGCCG
>JACQKK010000141.1 GCA_016204605.1 Candidatus Lambdaproteobacteria bacterium | reverse complement strand
GGACACCCCTCCCCACCTGGTGGGGAGGGGCAGGGGTGGGGACGCGCACGTCGAATGGCCCACGTCACGCCTGTTCGACGCGCGACCCGCGGATGAGCCACAGGAGCACACGCGAGCCATAGGTTAACACCTATGCCCTCCCCGCCCCTGCCTCTCCAACACTTGGAGAGGGAGCGGGCACTTGCCGCAACCTCTCCCCCGCCGCTCGCGCGGCGTTCCCCCCTCCAAGAATTGGAGAGGGAGTGGGCGCCGCATCGGCCACCAGGGCGGATAGGCGCCGTTCACCCCCTCTCCGCCTGCGGGGAGGGGGCCGGGTGGAGAGGTCGCTGCGAAACCTCACCCACCCCAACCCTCCCTCTCCAACAATTGGAGAGGGAGGGAACACCTGCCGTTGCGCCGTGTGCACGGCTGATCTCCCCCTCCCCAATTCTTGGGGAGGGGGCCGGGGGGAGAGGTCGCCGGCGCAACATCGCGCGGCGCGTACCCTTGCATGCCACGACTCCGCGCGCGGGGACGCCGCGGGCTTGTGCTCGGCGGTGGGTGCTGCTAGGAGTGGGCGGAACCGGCCCGCCCGGCGGGCACTCCTCCCTGCAATGGCGGGGAGGGGCAGGGGAGGGGTCCCGCGGGCGCGCCCGACCTCCTCCGCCGGCGAGAGACCCATCCCACGAGACCGAGGCAGCGGCCATGAATCCCTACAAGATCTATGTGCTCTATTACTCCAAGCGCGCGTCCGACCTTTCGCAGTACATGGAGGGCGATACGACGAAAGCGCCCATGGAGGCGGCCTACTACATGTGGGTGGTCACCAATGGCGAGCACACCGTGGCCGTGGACCTGGGCTTCAAGGAGGATGTGGGCCACCGGCGCGACCGGCCCTGGATCGCGCCGCCCGGCGCCCTCTACGACGCGATCAAGATCGACCCGAAGAGCGTCCTGCACGTCGTCGTGACCCACATGCACTGGGATCACTGCGGCAACTACGACATGTTCCCCAACGCCCGCATCTACGTGCAGGAGCGCGAGCTGGCGTTCTGGACCGGCGCCAACCTCCAGCAGTGGAAGGCTTCCGTCGAGGAGGCGGACTTGGTGGCGCTGCTGCGCCTGCACTTCAAGGGGCGGCTGGGGCTCACCACGGGCATCCAGGAGATCGTGCCCGGCGTCAAGGTGCACCACGTGGGCGGCCACACCCGCGGCATCCAGGTGGTCCAGGCCGAAACCGCGCACGGCGCGGCCGTGGTGGCCTCGGACGCCGTCAAGCTCTACCGCAACCTCAAGGAGAACGTGCCCTCGCCCAAGGGCCACGACGTGCCGGAGATGCTGCAAGGCTACAAGCTCATCCGGGGTATGCTCGCCAAGGAGGAGCTGCTGCTCCCCGGCCACGATGCGACGGTGATGAAGCGACTGCCGCTGGTGGACGACCACGTGGCGCTCGCGCAGTAGGCGCGCGGCCGCCCGCGCACCCCTCTCCCGCGCTCCCGGCAGCGCGGCCACGCTCCCTCGCGCCCCGGCGCCCCGACACGGTCAGCCATGAGCCCCTACAAAGTCTACATCCTCCAGTACGCCCACCGGAAACTCACCTCCTCCGAGGTGTTCCTGGGCGATACCAACCAGAACCCGATGGAGATGGCCTACTTCGTCTGGGCCCTCAGGAACGATGAGCACACCGTGGTGGTGGACATGGGCTTCACCGCGGCCACCGCCGCCGCGCGCAAGCGCAAGATGCTCTGGGAGATCGGTGCCCAGCTCGACAAGGTGGAGATCGACGCCGCCCAGGTACAGCACGTCATCGTCACCCACATGCACTACGACCACGTGGGCCAGTACGCGCTCTTTCCCCGCGCCACCTATTACCTGCGCGACGAGGAGATGGCGTTCTGGACGGGTCGCCACGCGACCGCCGCGCCGTTCCGTCGCTCCCTCGAGCCCGAGGACGTGGTGGCGCTGGTGCGCGCCAACTACGCGGGGCGCGTCCGGTTCACCAAGCTGCACGACGAGATCGTGCCCGGCGTGACGGTGCACCGCGTGGGCGGCCACACCCCCGGCATGCAGATCGTCGAGGTCAAGACCGCCTCCGGCACGGCTGTGCTCGCCTCCGACGCCAGCCACTACTACCGCAACATGGACGAGGGCATCCCCTTCATCGCCCTCAACAACATCCCCGAGATGCTCGACGGCTACGACACCATCCGCCGCCTGGCGAGCAGCCCGCGCCTGATCCTGCCCGGCCACGACCCCGAGGTGCTCAAGCGGTACCCCCAGCTCCACGAAGGCGTCTGCGTGATGGAGTGAGGCGGTCGCACCGGAGAACCGTGCACATCCGCTCCGGCCATCGATGAGGCAGACGTGAAAGCGCACTTCGCCCACGTCGCTTTCGTCATGGTATGCGGAGCGGTTCTCGGTACCTGCGCGTCGCTGCCGCAGGTTCCCGCCCGCGGCGAACTGCTGAATCAGGAGATCGCGACCACCGTAGATTCGCGGCTCGCGAAGTACTACCTGGAGCGGACCCCGTCCGCCGCCCGCGAGATCGATCCCGCGCACGAGGCGCGCATCGCCCGGGTGCACCGCGAGAGCGACGGCCTGCCGTTGGACTGGAGCTTGCTCAAGAAGGTATCCGAGGCGACCTCTCCGGATTTCGCGACGCTGTACTTCATCAGGCGCGTGCAAGCCGATCCCGTCAACGCGCGCATCCAAGATGCGTTCTCCCGCACCCTTCACCGCGTCAGGGCCGCGCCGCAATACCCGGCATGTGCGGACCCCGGCGCCCTGCGCCCGCTGTTTCGGGGCTACAGGTTTCTGTTCGTGGGCGGCTTTCATTACCGGAGTGACCCGTCCACGGGAGCCGACTTCGCCACGCCGCGCGCGTTTCTGCGCCAGAAGGGCGCGGAGGTGGAACTGGTGGACATCGACGAGGATGGCATCGTCGAAGAAAACGCGGCGATCATCGCGGCCAGGATTCGTCGCGAGCCGCCCGGGACGAGCCTGATCCTGGTCAGCACCAGCAAGGGCGGCCCGGAGGTCGCCTACGCCCTCGGCGCGCTGCTCTCCGGCAGCGAATCCCGATCCGTACGCGCCTGGGTCAGCATCGGGGGCATGCTGCGCGGGACGCAGATCGCCGACGATGCTGCAATGTGGCCCAAGCGGTGGATCGCGAAGCTCGTGCTGCGCTGGCTGGGGATCGACCCGAAATCGCTCGACAGCATGACCACGGCCCAGCGGCGCCGGCGCTTCGACCGCCTCGCGATTCCGGGACACGTGCTCCTCGTTCAGTACGTCGGCGTGCCGCTTTCCGGCCAGGTCTCGCCCGCCGTCCGGGAAAGGTACATGCGGCTTCGGGCCTTCGGTCCTAACGACGGCGTGACGCTGCTGGCCGATGAGCTGATGGCCGGGGGCCGCACGATCCTGCAGATCGGCTATGACCACTTCTTCCGGGACGCCGAGAACCACCTCAAGGCCCTCGCGCTGGCCCATCTGGTACGGGCGGAGCTCGGGTCGGCCCTGGGAGTGGCGGCGGGTACCTGTTTATAGTGGTGCTCCGCCGCTCCGCAGCACCCCGTCGCGCCTGCACACCCCTCCGCACCTGGCCTGAACGCCGCGCCCCGCGCCCGGGGAACTTGAATCACGCCGGCTTGGGCGGGGTCATGCCGAGCGGGGTGAGCTTGACCGCGCAGTACTTGAACTCCGGGATCTTGCCGAAGGGGTCGAGCGCCGGGTTGGTAAGCACGTTGGCGGCGGCCTCGCGGAAGTGCATGGGGATGAACACCGAGCCGGGCGGCGTGCGGTCCAGCACGCGCGCCTTGAGCACGATCTGGCCGCGGCGCGAGGCCACGCGCAGCCACTCGCCCTCGGCGATCTTCGCCCGGGCGGCGTCGGCCGGGTTCACCTCGATCCACGCCTCGGGCTCGAGGGCGTCGAGCGCGGCGGAGCGGCGGGTCATCACGCCGGTGTGCCAGTGCTCGAGCAGGCGCCCGGTGTTGAGCACCAGCGGGTACTCGGCGTCGGGCAGCTCGGCCGCGTCCTTGTTGTGGGCGGGGGAGAACTTGCCCTTGCCGCGCGGGAAGGTCTGGCCGAAGACGATGCGCTCGCCCTCGGAGTGCTCGGGGTCGGGGCAGGGGTACCACTTGCCGCGCGTGCCCAGGTGCTCGTAGCGGAGCGTGGCGTAGCTCTTCGTGCAGGCGGCCATCTCCAGGAAGATCGCGTCGGGCCCCGTGTAGCGCATGGGGTAGCCCATGCGGCCGGCGATCTCGCAGATCAGCTCCCAGTCCTGGCGCGCCTCGCCGGGGAGCCGCAGGGCGGGCTGGCTCAACTGCACGCGGCGGTCGGTGTTGGTGAAGGTGCCCCGCTTCTCCATGAACGAGCTGGCGGGCAGGATCACGTCGGCGAACTCGGCGGTCTCGGTGAGGAAGATGTCCTGCACGGCCAGGAAGTCGAGCGCGGCCAGCCCTTTGCGCACGTTGTTGGAATCGGGGTCGGAGATGAAGGGGTTCTCGCCCATGATGTACATGCCCTTGATATGCCCCTCGCGCGCCCCCTCCATGATCTCGGTCACGGTGAGCCCGGGCTTGGGCGAGAGGGGCCGGCCCCAGAGTTGCTCGAACCTGGCGCGCACCTTGGGGTCGGCGACCGACTGGTAATCGGGGTAGAACATCGGGATCAAGCCCGCGTCGGAGGCGCCCTGGACGTTGTTCTGGCCGCGCAGCGGGTGCAGCCCGGTGCCGGGCCGGCCCACGTTGCCGGTCAAGAGCGCGAGCGAGATCAGGCAGCGCGAGTTGTCGGTGCCGAAGGTGTGCTGGCTGATGCCCATGCCCCAGAAGATCATGGCCGAGCGCGCCCGGCCGATCAGGCGCGCCACCTCGCGGATGCGCTCGGCGGGGATGCCGCACAGCCCGGCCGCCGCCTCGGGCGGGTAGTGGGAGACCACCTCCTGGAGCTGAGCGAAGCCTTCGGTGCGGCGCTCGATGAAGTCCTTGTCGTGCAGGTTCTCCGCGATGATGACGTGCATGATCGCGTTGAGCAGCGGCACGTCGGAGCCGGGCGTGTTCTGCAGGTACACCTGGGCGTGGTCGGCCAGGGCCGTGCGGCGCGGGTTGATGTAGATCAGTTGCGTGCCGTTGTGGGCCGCATCCTTGATGAAGGTGGCCGCGACCGGGTGGTTCTCAGTGGTGTTGCTGCCGGCGACGAGGGCCACCTCGGCCCGCTCCACGTCGCGCACGACGTTCGTGACGGCGCCCGAGCCGATGCACTCCATCAGCGCCGCCACCGAGGAGGCATGGCAGAGCCGCGTGCAGTGGTCCACGTTGTTGGTGCCGAAGCCCGCCCGGATCAGCTTCTGGAACAGGTACGCCTCCTCGTTCGAGCCCTTGGCCGAGCCGAAGCCGGCCAGCGCGTCGCCCCCGTGGGCGTCGCGCAGGGCCTTCAGGCGCGCGGCCACCAGGTCGAGCGCCTCGTCCCAGCCCGCCTCGAGGAAGTGCGGCAGCACCTCCGCGTAGTCCACCAGCCCGCCCGGCCGGCGCGGACCGGAGCGGCCCTCGTGGGTCTCCCGCGAGAGCGGCCCCTTGGGATAGGCGCCGGCCTTGCGGATCAGCGGGCGGGTCAGCCGCTGGGGGTGGGTGGCGTAGTCGAACCCGTAGCGCCCCTTCACGCAGAGCCGGCCCTCGTTCGCCACCCCGTCGCGCCCCTCGACGGCGACGATGCGGTTGCGCGCTTCGTCCACCAGGTAGGTCACGGCGCAGCCAACGCCGCAGTAGGGACAGAGCGAGTCCACCGCCTTGACGCGCACGGGTTCGGCGGCGGGCGCCGCCATCGGCTTCAGCGCTCTCATCGGGCCTCCTTCGGGCTGCGCGGTGGCCTCACCCCCCGGCCCCCTCTCCCGGGGGAGAAGGGGAGATCGCTTGCGGGGCGAGGCAGGCCATGCCAGGGAATGTCACGCGTTCCTCAACCAGCCTACCACCCGCGCTTGGAGCCGTCACATGCCCACCTACCGCCTGCGCTGCGAAATCGAGTTCGGCGAGATCGTGCTGCACGCCCTGCTCTGGATGGCGCTGATCCTCGTCACCCTCGGGGTCGGCGCCTTCTTCTACCCCTACTTCCTCCAGAAGAAGCTGCTCAACCACACCGTGCTCATGGAGCGGGAGCGCGAGGGCATCCACCCGAAGTGACGAGCCGCGCCGACGGCGGCCAGCTCCAACAGGGCACGGCGGTCATTGATGGATTTGCCCATTGCCGGCAATAAGGCCGAGGCTTATTGCCGCAATCGGCGATTTTGTGCAATAAGCTCTGGCCTTATTGCCGAACTTGGCCTCGTTCGGAAATACAGTTCCATTTTCCGTCAGCAAAGCGAACATACGTCGCCGCCTATCGCACCACCCGCATCCCCGCCAGGGCCTTGCCGGTGAGGGCGCCGGTGGGGCAGACCGAGGCGCACTCGCCGCAGGAGACGCAGGTGCTGGTGCCCATGGGGGCGTTCAGGTCGAAGGCGATGCGGGCGGCGTGGCCCTTGCCCGTGCGGCCGATCACGTCGTTGTGCTGGAGGTCGTCGCAGGCGCGGATGCAGCGGTCGCAGAGGATGCAGGCGTCGTGATCGACTGCGATCACCCGCGAGGAGTCGTCGCGCCCGCGCCCTGCGCCGGTGGGACCTGCGCCGTCGGCCGCGGGGTAGGGAATGGCGCCCACCCCCTGGCGACGGGCCAGGTCGAGCAGCAGGTCGTCACCGGTGGTGGCCTCGCGGGCGCTCGCGTCCGGGTAGTCGCTCAGCAGCAGCTCGGCCAGGGTGCGGCGGTGGCTCTCGATCTCCGGCGTCGTCGTGGTTACCTTCATGCCCTCCTCGCAGGCGCGCAGGCAGGAGGCGGCCAGCACGCGCTCGCCCACGTCCACCACGCACACGCGGCACACCCCCACCGGCGCGAGTCGGGGCGAGTGGCACAGCACGGGGATGTCGATGCCCTGCCCCCGCGCGGCATTCCAGATGGTGGTGCCGGCGGGGACGCGCACCGCGCGGCCATCGATGGTCAGGCTGACCTCGCGTACCGGCGCGGCGGCGGGAGGCTTGGCGGGGGTGCTCATGGTCGGCCTCCGTTGCCGCGGGCGCCGAGGTCGCCCAGCCGCTGCCGGGCCGCCTCGGGGAAGTTGTCGAGCACGCTCAGCAGGGGCTCGAGGGCCACCTGCCCCAGCCCGCAGATGGAGGTGCGGCCGAGCGTCTTGCCCAGGTCGCGCAGTAGCGGCACCAGCCCCGCGCGCGGCCGCCCGGCCAGCGCCTCGTCGACGAGGGCCACGGCCTTCTCGGTGCCCAGGCGGCAGGGGACGCACTTGCCGCAGGACTCGTTGCGGAAGAAGCGCACCTCGTTGGCGGCCAGCTCGACCAGGTCGCGACCTTCGGCCACGAAGATCACGGCGCCCGAGCCGAGCATGCTGCCCGCCTGCTGGAGCGCGGCGAAGTCGAGCGCCACGTCGAGCTTGTCCGCCGGGAGGAAGCGCGAGGAGGCGCCGCCGGGCGCGAAGGCCAGCAGCGGCTTGCCCGCGGCCACGCCGCCCCCAACGCCACCACACAGTGCCAACAGCTCGCGCACGGGGGTGCCCATCGGCACGCAGTAGACGCCCGGCCGCGCCACGTCGCCCGAGACCGAGATGAACTTGAGCCCCTTGCAGCCGCCCACGCCCTGGGCGGCCCACCAGGCGGCGCCCCGGCACAGGATCGCCGGGACGGCCGCGAAGGTCTCGACGTTGTTGATGAGGGTGGGCTTGCCGAACAGGCCGTGGGTGGTGGGGAAGGGCGGCTTGTTGCGCGGCTCGCCGCGCCGGTCCTCCAGCGCTTCGAACAGGGCCGTCTCCTCGCCCATGATGTAGCCGCCGGGGGAGACGAATACTTCGATATCGTAGGGCCGACCCCCGCCGAACACGGCCCGGCCGAGCACTCCCGCGGCGCGCGCCCGTTCGAGGGCGCCCTCGATGGCGGCACGCTCGGGGGCATACTCGTGGCGCAGGTAGAGGATGCCGCGCTCGGCGCCGATGACGAAGCCGCCGAGGATCATGCCCTCGATCACCAGGTGCGGCAGCTCGGCCAGGATCGCCCGATCCTTGTACGTGCCCGGCTCGCTCTCGTCGGCATTGCACACCACGTACTTGATCTCACCCGGCGCCTGCCGGGTGAACGCCCACTTGTTGCCGGTGGGGAACCCGGCGCCGCCCATCCCGCGCAGCCCGGAATCGCGCAGGGCGGCGAGCACGGCCTCGCGCCCCGCATCGCCGCGCGCGGCGATCTCGCGGGCGATGCTGTAGTGGGCGGCCCCATCGGCGTGGGGATCGGTGGGCCAGCGGCGGACGGGCGGCGCGGCGAGAGGCGGCACGGGGTCGCTGCTCCGCGCCAGCGCCAGGATGCGCTCGACCGGCCCCGCCAGCGGATGGTCGTCGAGCGCCACCGCGGGCGCGCTGTCGCAGCGGCCCAGGCACGAGACCTCCTCGACCTCGATCCCCGGCGCCGTAACGTTGGCGTTGGCCGCCGCCTGCCGCAACTGCGCCAGCAGCGCCTGCGCGCCGCGCATGTGGCAGGAGACGTCGCGGCAGACCTGGATGCGTCG
>JACQKK010000137.1 GCA_016204605.1 Candidatus Lambdaproteobacteria bacterium | reverse complement strand
GGTGCAGGTCGTACTTGCAGTTGTGGCCGCCCTTGGGCGGCGCGGGCGCTTCCAGCAGCGGCCTGAGCAGCGCCACCACCTCGGCGCGCCGGCCCGCCAGCGCCGGGGCGTTGAGCGGGACGTAGCACGCCTCCTTCGCCCGGATCGAGAAGGACAGGCCGACGATCCGGTCGCGCATCACGTCGAGCCCGGTGGTCTCCGTATCGAACACGAGGAACGGCGCCGCCTGGAGACGCGGCAGCTCGGCGCGCAGGGCCTCGATGGTGTCCAGCGTGACGTAGCGCACGTCGTCCAGCGGCGCCGCCGGCGCGGCCATCGCTCCGGCCATCGCCCCGGGCTCGCCGGCCTTCTTGAGCAGCCGGTCGCGCAGGCTCTGGAATTCGAGCTCGGTCAGCAACGCGATCAGCGCCGGATTCTGGGCGAGCACCGAGGGGTGCACCGCCAGGCTCTCGAAGCTCACGCCGAGCGGGACGTTGCGGTGGATGGTCACCAGCTCGCGGGAGAGGAAGGCGCTGTCGCGCTCGGCGGCGAGCGTCCGGCGCAGCTTCTCGCCCTTGACCTCGTCGAGGTGGGCGTAGAGGTTCTCCAGGGTGCCGTACTGCCGGATGAGCTTCGTGGCCGTCTTGGGGCCTACGCCGCGCACGCCGGGGACGTTGTCGGAGGAGTCGCCCATCAGCGCCAGCACCTCGATCACCCCCGCGGGCGTGCACCCGAACTTCTCCGCCACGCCGTCGGGGCCGGTCAGCAGGGTCTCGTCGCCCTTGGCCGCGTACATCACCGTGCGGCCGTCGACGAGCTGCATGTAGTCCTTGTCGCCGGTGACCATGAACGTCTCCAGCCCCCGCGCGCGGGCCTGGTCCACCAGCGTGCCGATGATGTCGTCGGCCTCGTAGCCCGGCACCAGCAGGTAGGGCAGCTTCAACGCCTCGACGATGCGCGGGATGTAGGGGAGCTGGTTCACCAGCTCCTCGGGCATCTTCTCCCGCGTAGCCTTGTAGGTGGGGAAGCGCGCGTGGCGGAAGGTGGGCTCCGGCCCGTCGGAGACCACGGCCAGATAATCCGGCGCGCGCTTCTCCAGGATGCCAGTCAGCGTCTGCAAGAGGCCGAGTAGGCCGCTCACGTTGATCCCGCGCGAGTTCACCAGCGGCGCGCGGATCATCGCGAAATGCGAGCGGTAGATCACCGCCATCGTGTCGATGGCGTAGAAGCTGGGCATGGGGGCTCCCTGGCGCATCCGCCGCGCCAGAGCGGCGGGAGGACCAGCGTAGCGGGGCGGGGCACCGGGTTCAACACCTATCGCCGGCACCCCCAGGGCAAACGCGACCTCACTCCCTGGCCCCCGCTCCCCGGGGAGAGGGAGAAGCCCGTATCGCCTATTCGCGCAAAGCGCCGCTTTCCTCTTCTCATCTTCGTGCGGAGGGGCAGGGGTGGGGACGCGGGTGGAGAACCCACCCACCCCGGCCGCGCCGTCTTGCCTCACGCCAGGGGTGGCATTATGATGGCGTGCAACCGGCCCCTCGGGGCCTCGCACACGGGAAGGGGCTCCATGGACGGCAGCGACAAGATCGGCACGGTGTACTACTTCGGCGACCCCATGTGCTCCTGGTGCTGGGGGCTGAAGCCGGTGCTGGAGCAGGTCGACCGCGAGTATCCGGAACTGCGCCGCGTCACCGTGATGGGCGGCCTGCGGGCGGAACCGCCCCAGCCCATGAGCGACGAGCAGGCGGCGCGCATCCAGCACGCGTGGCTGCGCATCGAACGCTCGACGGGCCAGGCGTTCAACCACGAGCTGTGGCGGCGCTGCCGGCCGCTGGCGACCACGCTGCCGGCCTGTCGCGCGGTGGTGACGGCGCGCCTGATCGATACGACCCGGGAGTGGCCCTACATGGTGGGCATGTTCAAGGCGTATTTCACGGAGGCCCGCGACCCCTCCCGGCGCGAGACACACCTCGACGTTGCCGCCGCCAACGGCTTCGACCGCGACCAGTTCGCGGCGGCGATGGAATCCCCGGCCTCGGAGGAGGCGCTGCGGAACGACCTGCTGACGACGCAGCGGTACGGCATCACCGGCTTCCCCTCGGTGGTGCTCGAGCTGAACGGCCAGAACTACCTGATCTCGCCCGGCTACCAGCCGATCGACGGCATCCGGCGCGCGATCAACTCCGTGTATCAGGCCGCCGGCGTCGATTTCACCCGCCCCGAGAACGGCCTCTACTCCTGAGGCCGCGCGGAACCTCACCTACCCCGACCCTCCCTCTCCCCAGGGAGAAGGAGGGAGCCTCGGATCGGCCACCAGGGCGTATAGGGGCCGTTCTCCCCCTCTCCATTTTTTGGAGAGGGGGCAGGGGGGGTGAGGTCGCGCCGCTCAATCCAGCCCCACCTTGCGCCGCACCCGCGCCAGCACGCCGGACGCGACGGCGCGGGCCTTTTCGCCGCCCTGGCCCAGCACGCGCGCGATCCGCGCGTCGTCGTCGCGGAGGGCGAAGTAGCGCTCGCGGAAGGGGCCGATCTCCCGGTCGATGGCCTCGAACGTGGCCTGCTTGATCTCCCCGTAGCCCATCCCGCCCTCGCGGTAGCGGCGCGCCCAGGTCGCCTGCTCCTCGGCGGCGGCGAAGTGGCGGAAGATCTGGAACACGTTGCAGGACTCGGGATCCTTCGGGTCGGCGACGCCCTTGGAATCGGTGACGATGCGCATGACCGCCTTGCGCAGCTCGGCCTGGGTCGAGAACAGCGGGATCACGTTGTTGTACGACTTGCTCATCTTGCGGCCGTCGAGACCGGGAATGGTCGCCACTTCCTCCTGGATGCGCGGCTCGGGGAGCACCAGCGTCTCGCCGAACTGCCGGTTGAAGTAGCCGGCGATGTCGCGCGTGATCTCCAGGTGCTGCTTCTGGTCCTTGCCGACCGGCACCTGGTTGGTGTCGTACAGCAGGATGTCCGCCGCCATCAGCACCGGGTACGCGAACAGGCCGTGGTTGGGTTCCTCCTCCTTCGCCTGCGCGTCCTTGAAGGCGTGGGCGCGCTGGAGCAGCCCCATCGGCGTGACGCAGCTCAGCACCCAGGTCAGCTCCGCCACCTCCGGCACGTCCGACTGGCGGAAGAACGTGTGGTGCTCGTGGTCGATCCCCAGCGCCAGGAACACCGCCGCCAGCTCCCGGATGTTCTCCCGCAGCGCCGGCGCATCGCGCACCTTGGTCAGCGCGTGGAGATCGGCGATGAAGTAGAACGTCTCGCTGGTGGCCTGCATCGCCAGCGCCGGCTTGAGCATCCCGAGATAATTGCCGACGTGCGGCTTGCCCGAGGGGGTGATGCCGGACAGGGTGCGGAGGCGCTTCGTCATGCGCGGCTGCCTTCGATCAGAGGTTGGGGGTCGGTGGCACCGGTGCGGAGGCTCGGCGGATGCGTAATTCCATTTCTACTTCTAAAGTGCACTAATGATCCAGTCCCATGCAGTGAGCGAGCGAACCCGTTCCGGGTCGTGTAGATAGGCGCGTAGTGCGTTGACCAACTGATCTTCCAGGGCGTCGATGGACGCGAAGACGCGATTGTGGAAGAACTTCTCGCGCAAGTCGTCCCAGAGGTGTTCGACAGGATTGAGCTCGGGCGAGTAGGGCGGAAGAAACATCAGCCGGAG
>JACQKK010000132.1 GCA_016204605.1 Candidatus Lambdaproteobacteria bacterium | reverse complement strand
GGAAACCACCTGGCGCGCCGCCCGGTGCAGGTTGCGGGCGCGGGCGTAGTAGCCGAGCCCCTCCCACAGCTTGAGCACGTCCTCCTCCGGGGCGGCGGCGACGGCCTCGATGGTGGGGAAGCGCGCCATCCAGCGGGCGAAGTAGGGCAGCACGGTATCGACCTGCGTCTGCTGGAGCATCGTCTCCGAGACCCACACCGCGTAGGGATCGTACCCGCGCCGCCAGGGCAGGGGGCGCTGGGCCGTCTCGAACCAGGCCAGCAGCGCCGCCGCCAGCGCGCCAGCCTCGCCCCGCCCGCCCGCGGGGCGCTGCTGCGCCCGGCGTCCCCCCTTGGCGGCGGGCCGCGGCGCGGGTCTGCGCGAGCCGGATCGGGTCATCGGGTCGGGTCGGGCCAGGGTGAGCGCAACGGGGGCGCGGAATCCGCGTGCACAGGGTGCGGCGGAAGCATTATAAACCGGATTACCGACCAGGGTGCGCCCGAGCGGGCATCATGCGGCATCGCCTGCTGGAACTACCGGCCCGCATCGGCCATCGGCATGCGGCGCAGGCCCGGCAGGTAACCTCGCTCGGCGCAGGCGTTTTGCTGCGCCTTGCTGCTCCACGTTGCCACCAAGACAGGAGACCTCGGTATGACCGACCCCATCTCGCGGCGCCGCATCCTCACCCTGGGCGGGCAGGCCCTCACCGCCGCCGCCCTGGGCGCTACCCTCGGGGCCACGCTCCGCCCGCGCGACAGCCTCGCCATCGACTGGGGAAGCCTGTTCGGGCGCAGGCGCGAGCCGGGCGCGCCCGGCCGCGTGAAGCTGGCCGAAGGCGAGGTCCACGCCGGCGGGCGCCGGTTGGCCGTGGGCGATGCCGTGGGCAGCGGCGAAACCGTGCGCGTGAGCCGCCGGGGGCGGGCCGTCATCTCGCTCCCGGACAACACCGTGTTCACGCTGAGCGGCGGCAGTATCCTCGATCTCGTCTTCGAGCACATGAAGCAGAGCATCCTGCGGCTGATCTCGGGCTCGCTGCTGGCGGCGGTGCCGGCCGGCGGCGACCGCATGCTGGTGATGGGGCCGCTGGCGACCATCGGCGTCAAGGGCACGGTATTCTACCGGCAGGTGTTCGGGGAAGAGGATCGCACGGCCAGGACCATGGACGGCACGATCAACGTGCCCCTCGGCACCAAGGATTACTTCTGCACCTGCTTCGGCGAGACGGAGTACATGAAGCCCAAGGCGAGCGAGCCGTTCTTCACCTCGCGCGCCACCCACCACGACGCGTACTTCATGGACCCCAGCCAGCCGGGGCTGATCCAGCAGGCGCCCATGGTCAACCACTTCGATCCGGAGATCCGCGACCTCGTCGTCAATTTCCAGGATGGTCCCAAGCACGACCTGCGCTGGCTCAAGCTCTGACCGTCGGCTGCAGGGCGCGCCTGCAACCTCGTCCCGCGGGCACCCCCTCCCGCCATGACGAGGGGCGCCGGGGGAGGGGTTTGGCGCGCGATCCGGCGGGCCGCGACAGCGGCCGACCTTGGGTATCCGCTGTGCCCGGCCCCTGGCTCGCCATGGACATTCCCCCCCCCTTGGGCCTAAGCTGCCGCATGCCACCTCAACCCCTCTCCCCTGCGCGGACGGCCGCTTCGGAACCCCGGACGCGCAAACGCACGCTCGAGTGGTGCCGGGCTCACGCCCACCGGACGATCCGCCTCCGCCAGCGGGGCACGGCGGCGCGGGTGGAAGGTCGGCTGGGCGGCGTCGACCAGATCGATGCGTGCGCCACCGCATACGACGAGATCGTGCTCGATGTGGGCCAGCCCGCCATGCAGGTGGCGCTTTCCTTTCACGATGAGCGCGTGCTGGTACACGTGATGGGGCTGCGGCCGGGCACCAAGCAGGTCTGGCTCTCCTGCACCCTGCAGATTCCCTACGATCAGATCCTGCTGACGGAGGTAGCACCCGGGGGCGATGGGGAGGCGGATGCCGAGGCAGAGCCAGAGTTCTCTTCGCCCTATGAACTTCTCACCTGAGGCGGCCCCCCCCGGGGAGCCTGCGCTGGCGCCGGGGTGGGTGGCCGCGCCGCAGCCGATCGTCTGGCTCGAGGATGGCCGCGGCGGCAGACTGGCCTGCACGCCCTACGACGCCGAACGGCCCTGGCTGCACCTGCTGGTCTCGCACGGCTTCGCCGAGCACCGGGGCTGGTGGGATCACGTCGCCCGCGCGCTGCGCGGCGAGGGCGTCTCGGTGCTCACGTTCGACCATTTCCACCACGGCCAGTCCACGGGGCGCCCCGGCGATCCCCCCGGCTACGACGCGTTCGTGCGGGGCTTCCGGCTCGCCCTCGAGCAGGGGCTGCTGCCCCGGCGGCGCAGCGGCGGACCGCTGGCCGTGCTGGGCCATAGCAACGGCGGGCTGATCGCGCTGCGCGCGCTGCGCGCGCTGCCGCCGGGCCCGGCGCGCGAATGGGTGCAGGCGCTGGTGCTCTCCGCGCCGCTGCTGGGGCTGCCGCGGGTGACGAGCGTCTTCGGCCGGCTCGTGGCCTGGCTGATGGAGCGCGTCGACCCCGCGCTGCGGTTCCCGCTGCACCCGCTGCCCTGGCGCGTGACGGGCAACCGGGCGATCTGGGGCGATTACCTGCGCGATCCCTTGCGGGGCCGCGGCATCACCGCCCGCTATTTCTGGGCGATGCTCGCCGCCGCCGCCGCGGAGCGCGCCGAGCCCGGCTGCCGCGGGCTCCCCCTGCTGCTGCTGACCGACGGGCGGGAGCACATCGTGAGCCAGCAGGCGATGGAGGAGTGGTTCCGGCGCGTGCCCTCGTCCGACAAGGAGCGCCGCCACTATCCGGGCCTGCACCACGAGATGTTCAACGAAGTCGCCTGGCGCGACGTGCTGGGCGACGTGCTGGGCTGGCTGCGCCGGCGCTTCGACCCGCGGTCCACGCCGGGGAGACCATGAGCACCCAAGCGCGACCCCTCGCCGTGCTGCACGTCGATCTGGAGCGGGGCTGGCGCGGCGGCCAGCAGCAGGTGGCGTATCTGGTCGAGCAGCTGGCCGCGCTGGGCGTCGAGAACCGCTTGGCCGTGCGTGCCGGCGAGCCGCTGGCCCGGCTCGCGCGGGAGCGGGGCTGGCCCGTCGTCGGGGTGCGGTCGCTCTGGTCGGCGGTGCGGCTGGCCGGCCTGGCGCGCCGCGAGTCCATCGCCATCGTGCATGCCCATTCGGCCCGTGCGCAGAACCTGGGGCTGCTGGTGCGCCTGCTCGCTCCGCGCGTCCGGCTGGTCGTCGCGCGGCGGGTGGATTTCCACCGCAGCCCGGGGCTGCTCAGCCGCTGGAAGTACAGCACCGCGCTGGTGGATCGCTGGATCGCCATCAGCGAGCGGGTGCGCGACGTGCTGATCGAGGACGGCGTGGCGCCGGAGCGCACCGCGCTGGTATACTCGGGCGTGGATACGGAGCGCTATCGCCGCCCGCCCGATCCCGCCGCGGCCGCCCGCACCCGGCGCACGCTGGGCATCGAGCCCGAGGCGTTCCTGGTGGGCACCGTGGGGGCGCTGGTCGAGCACAAGGATCAGGCCACCCTGATCCGGGCGGCCGCCCTGGCCAGCGGGCGCGTGCCGAACCTGCGCGTGGTCATCGCAGGCGAGGGGCCGCTGCGCCTCGAGCTCGAGCGCCTGATCGCCCGGCTCGGCCTGGGGGGGCGGGTGAAGCTGCTCGGCCACCACGGCGCCCTGGGCGAACTCTATCCCGTGCTGGACCTGTTCGCGATGCCTTCACGCATGGAGGGGCTGGGCACCAGCGTGATCGACGCCATGGCTGTCGGGCTCCCGGTCGTCGTCACCGCCGCGGGCGGGCTGCCGGAGCTGGTGCAGCACGAGCGCAACGGGCTGGTCGTGCCGCCCGAGCACCCCGAGGCGCTGGCCGAGGCCCTCTGCCGCATGGCCGAAGCTGCGGAGCTGCGCCGCCGCTGCGGGGCCGCCAACCGCGAGGATGCGGAGCGCTTCTCGGCCCGCGCTACCGCGGAGGCCACCTTGCAGGTGTACCGCGGCCTGCTGCCGGGGGTATGATGGGTGCCGGGATGCGCGGCCACGGCGGCGATACCGGCCCGCGTGGGGACGCCGCCATTGGTGTCGCGCCGGCGGCGCCCCGCCGCACTCGTGCTCGCACGCCATCCGGAACGCCATGGCCAGCATCGCCTTCTCGCTGATCGGCCACAACGAGGCGCACGTCCTGCCGCGCGCGTTCGCGAGCATCGCCTGGGCCGACGAGATCATCTACGTCGACTGCGAGAGCCGGGACGAATCCCTGGAGGTGGCGCGGAAGTATACGCCCAACGTGTTTGCCCGCCCCAACACCACCAACTTCAACGTGAACAAGTCGTACGGAATCGCCCAGGCCACCGCGGACTGGGTGTTCTACCTGGACCCGGACGAGGTGATCCCGCCCGCGCTGGCCGAGGAGATCCGGCGGCTGATCGAATCCGACCCGGTCGAGAACGCCTTCACCCTGCCCCGGCGCAACCTCTTCTTCGGCCGCTGGCTCGCCCATGGCGGGCAGTACCCCGACCGGCAGCTCCGGCTGTTCCGGCGCGGCAAGGCGTACTTCCCCTGCAAGCACGTCCACGAGACGCTCGTCGTCGAGGGTCGGATCGGGCGCCTGCGCGAAGCCATGGAGCACCACACCATCGATACGGCGCTGACCGCGCTCCAGAAGATGGACTTCTTCTCCACCTTCAACGCGCAGGCCCTGGCGCGGCAGGGCGTCGAACCCACGCTGGGGCTCGCGTTGCAGTACATGGCCTTCAGGCCCTGGAGCCGGTTCATCCGCCGGTACGTCTTCAAGGGCGGCTTCCTCGACGGCTGGCCGGGATTCATCCAGGCGGCCGTCTCCAGCATCGATTTCCAAGTGCGCTTCATCAAGCTCTGGCACTGGGCGCGCCATCGCGAGGAACTGCCGCCGCTGCCTCCGCCACCGCCGGGGGAGACGCGCTGATGCCACGGCACGCCCAGGGCACGGAGCTGGTACTCCAGGCGCTCCGCTTCGCCGCCGAGCGCCACCGCGACCACCGCCGCAAGGGCGATATCGCCGCGCCCTACATCAACCACCCCATCGCCGTGGCCGAACAGCTCGCCGCGGCCGGGCTGGCGGGCGATGCGGAGATGCTCGCCGCGGCCGTGCTGCACGACGTGATCGAGGATGCCGAGGTCTCGCAGGCGGAGCTGGAACGCCAGTTCGGTGGGCGCGTCGCGGCCATCGTGGCCGAGGTCACCGACGATCCCGACCTGATGGAGCGCCAGCGCAAGCGGCTAGTCGAGGAGACCATCGGCGGGAAGAGCGAGGCCGCGCGACTGGTCAAGCTTTCGGACCTGATCGCGAACGTCACCGACATCGTGGCCCACCCGCCCCACTGGAGCCGGGAGCGCACCCTGCATTACATCGCCTGGGCGGAGCGCGTGGTGCGGGCCATGCGCGGCGTCCATCCCGCCCTCGAACGGCTGTTCGCGGAACGGGCGGCCCAGGCCCGCGAGGCCCATCCGCCCACCCGGCCGTAGCGCGCCCGATTCCGCTCGCCGCGGAGCCGCTCCTACCCGCGCTGCTTCGGGCTGAGGAAGTGCAGCGCCACCGAGACCAGCAGCAGGTAGGTCAGCAGGTGGTGGGCGGAGCGGAGCGCCGGCCAGCTCGCATTGCCATAGAGCAGCAGCACGATGCCGGTGAGGATCAGCACGGCCCCGCTCAGCAGCTGCACCGTGCCGGTGAAGGTGACGAGCGCCGCCACCCGCAGCCAGGCCCGGTTGCGCGCGACGTGATCCCAGGCGTAGAGGGGGAACGCCACGATGAAGAAGTAGCCGCCCCAGATATGCAGCAAGGAGAGCGACTTGGCCCAGCCCGGCTCCGTGCTTCGCGCGGGCAGCATCACCAGCGCGACGCCCGACGCGCCCAGGATCGCGATGATCGCCAGCAGCAGCTTGCGCATGCGGTCGCTCCCGACAGGGAAGGGCGCCCCCAGCCGCGTTACCCGCGGCGAACCGTGCGCATCCCGGCCTCCCACAACGCGGTTGCCCAACGGCGACGAATAGCCGTAATGATGGCATAGCGCCCGACGGGGCACCATCCAGCCCGGGGCGCACGGGGGGGCTGCCGCATCCCCGCCCCGGCGATCCGTGTCGCGGAGGCGTGCCATGGGGGGATGGATGAGCTGGCTCGGCCGGCAGCAGGCCACGGCCCTGCTGCTGATGCGCCTGGCGGTGGGGAGCATCCTGTTCGAGGCCGGCTACGCGGTGGTGTTCGACACCGGCATGGAGAGCGCGGTCACCGCATTCCGCGGCTGGGGCTTCCCGTTGCCGCAGGTGGTGGGGCCGGCCAGCGCCCTGTTCGAGCTGCTGGGCGGGCTTGCCCTGAGCGTCGGGCTGTTCACGCGCTACCTGGCCGTGCTGATCACGATCCAGTTCAGCGTGGCGCTGCTGGTGGTCAAGCTCGACCAGGTATTTCCGGCGGGTCGCATCGATGCCATGCTGATCGTGGCCGGTCTACTGCTGGCGACCCGGGGCGGCGGACTGCTGCAGCTCGACAGGGCGCTCGCCCGCGGCCGCTGGTGAGGCGGTGCCGGCTTCCTGGACGCGCCGGGCCGAAACGGGCGCTGCGGGGCCGCCCTGGCGGGGAAGGTTCATTGGGGAACCGCCCCGACGCAACCCGTGCAGAGGAGGGGTGCCATGAGGCGATTGATGGAGTGGCTCTCCCGGCAGGAGGCCATCGCCCTGCTGCTGGTGCGGCTGGCGACGGGCGCTGTGCTGGTCGATGCGGGATACCGGAAGCTGTTCCTGGCGGGGCTCGCGGGCGTCACCAGCCAGTTTCGCGAATGGGGCTACCCGCTGCCGCAGGTGATCGGGCCAGCCATCGGCCTGTTCGAGCTGGTCGGCGGGCTGGCGCTGTTCGCCGGCCTGTTCTCCCGCTACATCGGCGTGCTGGTGACGATCCAATTCGTGGTCGCGATCCTGACCGTTAACATGGCGCGCGGGTTCCAGCCCAGCCGCCTGCCCATGATGCTGGTGGTGGCGGGGCTGGTGATAGCCACCAGCGGCGGTGGCGCGTGGACGCTGGACCGCCTGCTCTCGCGCGGCCGCTGGTGATCCGGTGCGCGAGCCCATCCCGATCCATTGGGGCGAACATGGCCGACGAGACGTTTCTGCTGTTCTGCGAGTACTACCTCGGGCTCACGCCGGAAGGGGAGTTCCGGTTCACCAACGCCAACAAGATGGCGCGCCGGCTCAACTGCACCCCCGCCGACCTGTTCGCCACACTCAAGCGCCATCGGCTCCATCCCGATACGGTGCTGAATACCGATTTCCCGCTGGCGCGCTATCAGGTGGATATCCAGCTCGCCGCGGGCACGGTGGCCTCGGAGCGCTTGCTGGAAATGGCCCGGGCCGCGTACGAGGCGTACCTGGGCGCGGTCGGCACGCCGCGCGACTGGCTGCGCGAGATCGAGCAGGAACGCGAGGCCGACCGGGAGCGCGAGCGCGAGCGGCGACGGCGCGAGCCCCCGCCTATCTGACGGTGAGGTGCCTCCGGCCGCGCCCGGAGCCGATCTCGGCGACAGGAACTGCGCTCAGGGCGGGTCGTCCTGCCCGATGCGACCCGCCAGCCAGGCTGCCCGCAGATCGGGCTTGCGCACCTTGCCGCTGGCGGTGCGCGGAAGGTCGGCCAGAATCGCGAGCCGGCGCGGGCACTTGAACGCGGCCAGCCGCGCGCGGCAGTGGGCGATCAGGTCGGGCTCGGTGGCCCGGGCACCGGGCCGGAGCAGGACGGCGGCGACGACGGTCTCGCCCCAGTCGGCGTGCGGAACGCCGAACGCCGCGGCCTCGGCCACGGCGGGGTGGCCGTGCAGGGCCTGCTCGATCTCGGCCGGGTAGATGTTCTCACCGCCACTGATCACCAGCTCCCGCTTGCGGCCGGCCATCGTGAAGTAGCCCTCCGCATCGCGCCGGGCGAGGTCCCCGGTGCGGCCCCAGGCGCGGCCGAACGCGAAATAGGCAGCGCTGGCCTCGGGGTCGTCCAGGTAGCCCGCCATCAGGTAGGGCGTGCGCGCGACGATCTCCCCCACGGCGCCTTCGGGCACCTCGCGTCCCTGCTCGTCGAGCAGGCGCACTTCGGAAAACACATCCGGCTTGCCCAGCGCATCGGGACGGCGGTCGTGGTCGCCATCGTGCAGCCCCAGGCAGTAGCCGGTCTCCGTCTGCCCGAAGCCCTGGAACAGCCGCGCCGCCGGGAAGCGCCGCCTGAGCTCGCGCACGCGCTCGGCCGCGATGGGCGCGCCGCCGTAGGTGATCTGGCGCAGGGCCGGCGGGGCGGCGCCCGCGGCGGCCGGGGCGTCCATCAGCCGCTGGAGCGTCGTCGGCACGGCGGGCAGGTGGGTGATGGCGCCGCCGCGCAGATCGGCCCAGGCCTCCGCGGGATCGAACCGCCGGCGCGCCACCAGGGTCGCGCCCGTGAGCGGAACAGCCACCAGCGCCAGCCATTGCCCATACTGGTGATAGAGCGGCAGGCTGCTCAGCACGCGGTCGCCGGCCGCCAGCCCCAGGTTGAGGGCATGGGTCATGCCCTGGCGCAATTTGGCGCGGTGGCCGATCAGCACGCCCTTGGGGACGCCCGTGGTGCCGCTGGTGTAGAGCAGTTGGAAGGGCGTCTCCGGCGGGCACGCCAGCGCCTCGGGCTCGGCGGCGGAATGGGGCTCCAGCCAGCCCCCGAACGGCGCGGCCCAAGGCGGCGACGCCGGCTCTCGGGCCGCCTCGCCGACCGGCGCGCCGGGCAGCAGGATCCACCGCGCCGGCGCGCGGCCGCCGCCCGCCAGCGCGGCGCGCGCGGCGGCGATGGCGGGAGCGAGCACGCTCCCATACAGCACGATGGCCGGGCCGAGCCGCGCCAGCAGCGCCGCCAGCTCCGGCGCGCTGGAGCGCGCGTTCAGGTGGGCCAGCAGCACGCCGGCCTTGGCGGCGCCGAAGTGCACGGCCGCGTAGGCGAACCCCCCCGCGTCCGCCACGGCCGCCCGATCCCCCGGCCGCAGCCCTTCGGCGCGCAGCGCGTGCGCGACGCGGTTGGCCGCGGCATCGAGCTCGGCGTAGGTGTGCCGCCCGTCCTCGGCCTCCCAGAACACGACGTGGGGCGAAAGGGCGGCGCGGCGGCGCAGCAGATCGCCGATCAGCATGGGAAACCCCGGATCGGTACATGATGCCCGGTCGCTCCGGCGGCGGCATCGGATAAGGCGGCACCGGAGCGCCTGCGGCCCGGGCGCCGACATTCGCTCGCAGGCTACCCGATGCCCGCCCGGGAGAACAGAGCGCCCCGCGTGTCGGGACGCGGGCAGCCGCGCTCCCATTCTCCGCGCGCGCAGAAGACCATCGAGGCCGGGGAGTCCCGACCGGCCGAGAGCACCACGCGCGCCATACCCGGCGGCCGTGGTGCGTGGAGTGATCTGATGCGGTCAAGCGTCGCCTCCCGGAGCATCACCGTCCCTTCAGGGCCGGCCGCGCCTCCAGAAGGCGAAAGAAAGGGCGGGCTACTTGGGGGCCTGACCAGGGGCGGCCGGGGCCTGTTCCGCAGGAGCGGCAGGTTTCTGAGCCGGAGCCTTCTTGGCGGGCGCTTTCTTGGCCGGGGCTTTCTTCGCCGCAGCTTTCTTGGCCGGGGCCTTCTTGGCCACCGCCTTTTTGGCCGGGGCCTTTTTGGCCGGCGCGGGCTCCTGTTTCATTTCCTGCTGCTGGGCCGGCGGCGGCGGAGCGCCCTGGGCCTTCAGCTCGCTCTGGGCCACGACGGCAAGCGCAACCGCTACTGCAACGGCAAGAATCCAGTGCATGGTATCCTCATGTGCGTGGTTCGGAAGGAACTGCATCGCGCTTGTATACCACATCCGCCAAAGCTGCAATAGCCGTGGGTTTCACGCCGATGGCCCCCGGATATTCCCATCGGCAGGTAATTTCCGAGCGGAGGGGCTCCCAGGGCGCCACCGAAAGCGGGTCAACGGGCCGACAGCCGCTCAACAACGGGCGGGGCGGGGAATCATTTCGATGGAATCGGCCAGGACGGCCAATGGCAATGGGATCGCCGTCGCGAAAGCATCCGTGCAAGGCTCGGCGCGGCTCTGCGGCGGTGCTCGGCCGCGGATCACCATGCCAGGTGGATTGCCGCCGCACCGCTGCTCCCCGAGCCGGGGCCGTGGCGTCGCAACCGCGGCCTGCTCATCCTCAGCCGCTGGCACCAGGTGCATCCCGGACGCGGGACGGACGGGACGGGACCGGGCGGTGAAGGGCTGCGGCCCAGGGGCTCCCCCCCGAGCGCCCTGGCGTCGCTACTTCTGGATGACCTCCATCCCCGGCGCCACGACGAACGTGAAGAGGTCGGGCGCGAGCGGGGCGCCGAACCGCAGCCCTTGCAGGCGCACCTCGCGCACGTTGCCCTGGGTATCCACCATCGAGAACGCGGCGATGCGGGCCGTGTCGGGCTGCACGCCGAGCTGGATATACTCCAGTGCCGGAATCGGCTGGCGCGGCACCAGCTCGAGGGTCGCCAGGGCCGGGTCGGCGGGCGGGCGGCTCAAGGCGCGGCAGGTGAAGTCGGCGGCGAGGTTGCCCGCGCCGAGCAGGAACGCGAGCGGCGTGCCCCGCGTCAGATCGGCCAGCGGCTGGATGGTGACGTTCTCCAGCACGGGGTCGTAGAGCCACACCGTGGCGCCGTCGGTGACGAGAAGCTGCTCCTGGGGCGGCTCGTAGGCCCAGCGCATCCGGCCCGGCTTCCGGTAGGCGATCTGGCCCTTGCCTTCCGCCACGGTGCCGTCGATGCGGCGGTCCAGTTGATCGAAGCGGCCCTGGAAGCTGCCGATGGCCTGGTAGGCGCTCTGCACCCGGGCCAGCAGCGCCGTATCGCAGCCCGCCTCCTGCGCGGGCACGAGCGCCGGCGCGACCAGCGCGAGCACGAGCAGCGACTCGGCCACCACGCGAGGCCATGCGGTGCGGATCGGCGCGCCGAGAGCCCGCTGCGGCGGGCGGCTGGGGGGAAAGAGTGGCACGGCGATCCGGGGCATCGGGAGGCCTGCGGCGAGCGGGGCGCCCACCGGGGGTGGTCGTTGGCGCACGCTCGGCAGTCTAACAAGGAAGGCGGCAGCGTGCCACTGCCCGCGGGGGATGCAGCGCGCGCGGCGGCGTGGGACGGGCGCCGACGAGCCGTCACGGCACCACGCGCTCGCTCCACCAGTAGTCCATGCCGGTGTCGAAGCGGTACCAGGGCTTGAGCATGTGGATGCGCGCGTTGTAGGCGAGCAGGGTGCTCGTCGGCTCGAGCAGGAAGGCGTAGGGCTGATCCTCGTAAATCAGCTCGTGGATGCGGCGGAAGATCGGTATACGCTCGGCGTCGGGGATGCTGCGCACCCCCTGCTCGATCAGCCGGTCCACCGCCGGGTTGCGGTAGTGCACGAAGTTCAGCCCGCCCCTGACCGCGCTCGCGGAGTGCCAGAGCGCCGTGGGGTCGCTGAAGAAGTCGCGCGACCAGCCCAGCATCACCGCATCGAACTTGAACTCGTCGATCAGTGCGAGGAAGCTCGTCCAGTCCATCACCTTGATGTCGAGGACGATGCCCGCCTTGCGCATGGTCTCCTTGGTGAGGGTGAGCATCTTCACCGAGATTTCCGGATCGGCGGTCATCACCGTGAAGCGGAACGGCCGGCCGTCCTTGTCCAGCACCCCGTCGCCGTCCCGGTCGCGCCAGCCGGCCTCGGCCAGCAGCTCGAGCGCGTCGGGGATCGAGAAGGGGATGGGCCTGACCCGCGGCGAGCTGTAGCGCGAGTTGACCTCGAACGGCCCCACGGCGGGCTCCTGCATGCCGTGGTAGAACTTCTCGGCGAAGGTCTTGCGGTCGAACAGGTGGGCCAGCGCCCGCCGCACCCGCCGGTCGCTGAACAGCGGCGACTCCAGGTTCCAGCCCACGTAGCGGTAGGTGCGCGGGGCCTCGTTGCGCACATCGAGCTTGATCAGGCGACTGTCGGAGCCGGGGGGGCCGAACTCCGCACCGTCGGTCTCGCGCACCCACTGCTCCGGGGTGAGGGTGAGCACGTCGAGATCGCCCTTCTTCAGTGCTTCCAGCGCCACCTTGTCCGCGTTGATGAACTTGGTGAGGCGCATGCGCTCGTTGTAGCGGCCCAGGTTCTGCGGCAGGTCGCGCCCCCAGTACCGCGGATCGCGTTCGAGGCGCAGCGCCGACCCCTTCTGCCAGCTCACGAACCGGTACGGGCCGCTGCCCATCGGCCGGCGCGCCAGCGCAGCCTTGTCGGGCTCGACGCCCGCGAAGCCGCTCAGGGGGACGATGCGCAACCCGGCCAGATGGACGAAGTTGAGAAAGTGATCGCGCTTGACCGTGAAGCGCACGGTGTGCGCATCGAGCGGCTCGGCCCGCTCGATGTTGCTGTAGTACGACATCCACTTGGCGCGGGTGCGCAGCTTGGGATCGAACAGCAGGTCGAAGCTGGCCTTGACGTCGCCGGCGGTGACGGGCGAGCCATCCTGCCAGCGGGCGCGCGGATCGAGCCGGAACGTGTAGCTGGAGCGGTCCGGCGCCGTCTCCCACGCGCGCGCCAGCAGCGGCACGTGCGCGATCGTCTCCACGTCCAGGGTCGCCAGGGTCTCGTAGATCACGTCGAGGATGATGTTGGCGTAGAGGTCGGTGGCGTTGAGCGGGTGCAGGGTGGCCGGCTGTACGGGCGCCCGCTCGCGTCGCAGCCCCTCCTTGGGCGCCTTGGGGTTGCCGCGCACCGCGGCCGGCATGGCCGCCGTGCCCTGCCCCGGGCCTCCGGTTTCGGCCCCGGATGCCGGCAGCGCCGAGGCCAGCGCGAGCGCCAGCCCCAGCAGCAGGGCCCGTCGCGATGGGGAGTTTCCGCGCATGGGACGCATGGGACGCATGGGATGGGGCAGCCTCAAGGGCGATGGGACGGAACATGACGCCGGGGGCGGGGATCGGTACCGCCCCTCGCCGCCCGCAGCCGGCCGGCGGGAGACGGATTCAACCTCTGCCGGCGGTCTTGCGGCCCTTCTCGAGGGCGCCGAAGGATTGGGTGGGCGCCGGCATCAGCCAGCGGAAGCCCTTCTTGAGCAGCCCCTCGACGTTGCCGCTGTCCACATGGGGATGGCCGCAGGGCACGTTGTGCTGCTTGCAGATGTCGAGCGCCTCGTCGATGGCGGCGGCGACGGTGGGATGGTCGTACTGGCGCGGATGGCCCATGTCCTGCGAAAGGTCGCCTTCGCCGATCAGCACCACGCCGATGCCGGGCACCTCCTTGAGCATGCGCGGCAGGTTCCGGATGGCCCGCACCTCCTCGCACATGATGACGACCAGCACCTCGCCCTGCGGGTTGAGCGGCCACACGTCGGCGCGGCGGTAATACTCCTGCTGCGAGAGCCCCCAGTAACGGGCCGCGGTGCGCGGGGCATCGCCGCGCTGGCCGGCCGGCTCGAAGTAAGCCGCGCCGGGCGGGCGCGGGTAGCGGCAGGCGGCGACGGCGTTGCGGGCGTCCTCGACCGTGCTCACGTGGGGCCAGACGATGCCGTACACGCCGATATCCAGCACCTGCTTGGCGATCCACTGGCTCTGCTCGCCGCCGTTGGGGGGGATGCGCACCATGGGTGTCACCGCCGGGGCCAGCGTACCCGACTTCAGGATCTGCGCCCGATCGAGCATGTACTGCATGCAGTCGCGCAGCAGCCGGATCTCGTAGGGGTTGTGCTCCATCTCGAACACCGCCGCGTCGTACGGGGCGGCATTGATGGCCTGGGCCGCTCCGATCTCGGGCGGCGTGAACGTGACGAAGGCGGGCTGGCCCTGCTCCAGCGCCCGGATGGCGCCGTTCAGGCGGGGGGTTTCTGCCATGATTCAGTCTCCGTGGCTGGGGGTCGCGCCGGTGGGTCGGCCGGCCTGGGTGCGCGCAGGGGTGCGGGCACGCCTGCCCAAAGACCCGATGGTGTTCGCGCGGGGGCGGGTCTTGAAGCGCGGCCGCGCGCTGGAGCGTCTGCGTCCGATGCGGGCGGGTGGAGCTGCCCGTCCGCCCCGCCCCTGTCATACCGGAGTCACGGCCCGCCGGGAACGGCGAGCGTCTCCTGCGTGCCGTCGGGGGCCAGCCGCACGATCTGCCGCCGCGAGAACCAGTCGGGCACCAGGCGCAGGAAGCCCCGCCGCCCGGGCGCCGTGAGCAGCGTATCGCGATGGAAGTGGCCGAGGAAGAAGCCGTCGAGATCGCCCAGCACGTCCGCGGCGAAACGCTCGAGCTCGTCGGTCGGGTAGCTGATCTTGAGGTCGCGGTTGGTGCCGGCCAGCGCCGACTCCAGCCGCTGGGCGATCCAGCGCGCGGCCGGGCCGGGCATGGCCCGGAACGGCGCCTCGAAGGCCGCGCTGCGCGAAAGCGCGCGCCAGCGCAGGTACCGCGTATCCCCGCGGTTGACCACGTCGCCATGGGTGAAGCCATAGCGGCGCGCGCCCCAGCGCAACGTGCAGGCGCCGTGGATCACGGCCTCGAAGGGCAGCGCACCCTCGGGCGCGGCGGGCGCCCGGGGCGAGCGGCGGGGCAGCAGGTAGTCGCGGTTACCGACCACGAACACGGTCGGCACGCCTTCCCCGCGCAGCGCCGCGAAGCCGCCGATCACCGCGCGCACCTGGTGGTCCCAGTACTTCGGGTGGGCGAGCCACACCTTGAACAGGTCGCCCAGCATCACCACCAGCCGCGGCTCGGCCAGCCGGTCCAGCATGCGCAGGAACTCCGGTGCGGGCGCCCGCGCATCGCCCAGGTGGCTATCGGCCACCAGGTACACGTACCCCGGCCCCTCGGGCACCCGCAGCTCGGGCGCCTCGGCCATCATCGCGCGCCAGTCGGGCATCCAGCGGGGCATGGGGTTCTCGTTGCTGGTGGGTCAAGGCGGCTGGGGCAATGGCGCTGCGCGCCGGCTTACCCACGTCCCTTCTCCATTGACATGGAGACGGGCGTTCGTTCGCGGCCGATCGAACGGGCTGCCCCCGCCGCCACCATGGTCTCCCTCCTCCAATTCTTGGAGAGGAGCCGGGGGGCGAGGTCGCCGGCGGAACCTCACCCACCCCGGCCCTCCCTCTCCCCGGGGAGAGGGAGGGGGCGCCAATACGGGCTACGGTGGCAAATCGGAGCCCCTCTCCCTGGGGAGAGGGTCGCGCCGGCGCCAGCCGGCGGGGGTGAGGTCGCCGGCCCAGGTCCCGCAGCCCGCGCAGAGCCTCAGCGCCCCCGGAACACGGGCGGCCGCTTCTCCATGAACGCCGTGCGACCCTCGCGGTAGTCCTCGCTATCGAAGCAGGCCGCGGCCGCGGCTTTGGCCTGCTCCAGGTCGCGTTCCGCCTCCTCCTTCAGCCATTCGAGGCTCGAGAGCTTCGAGGCGCGGATGGAGAGTGGGGCGTTGCCGCCGATGGTCTCGGCGAACTCGCGGGTGAACGGCAGAAGCTGCTCCTTCGAGACGAGGTGGTTGATCAGGCCGATCCGCAGCGCCTCCTCGGCCTCCAGCCGGCGCCCGGTGAACATGATCTCGCGGGTGAAGGAGGGGCCGACCAGCGCCTGCAGGATGCCGATCCCCTCCGGCGCATAGCCGATGTTGAGCTTGGCCGCCGGGATGCCGAACTTGCTGCCGTGGGAGGCGATGCGGATGTCGCACAGGGTGGCGATGGACAGCCCGCCGCCCAGGCAGTAGCCGTTGATCATGGCGATGGTGGGCTTGGGGTAGTACTGCAGCCGCTTGCGGGCCACGCCCGTGATGCGGTTCGATTCGGCCACCTGTTCCGCCGAGGCGCGCGTGGCGCCGAACTTCGAGATATCGGCCCCGGAGACGAAGGCCCGGTCGCCCGCCCCTTTCAGCACCACCACGCGCACCGCATCGTCGCGTTCGTAGACTTCCAGCAGTTCGCCCAGGGCGACCCACATGTCCTGCGTGACGGCGTTGAGCCGCTCGGGGTGGTCGAACGTCACCCAGCCGATCGTCCCCTGCTTCTCGGCGTGTACCTTGTCCGGCATGAATCCTCCCGCTCGTGTCGAGTTCATGTTCCTGGCCAGGGGCATCGGCGGCGCCGCAGCCCTGTCCTGGAGGGTCGCCGCCCCGATCGCGCTCGCGCGGGGCGGGTCGATCCCTCCGTACCGTTGCACCGATCCTATAGCATGCTCCTATAGCAGCTTCCGCAGCTCTTCGGTCAAGGCCTGTGCCAGCTCCGGCCGGCCGTGGAACTGGGCCGGGGTGTTCTGGAACAGCGCGATCCACCAGCGGCCCTCGCGCTGCTCGGCGACGAGCACCTGCACGGCGTTCAGCGCAGGATTGAGCGTCGCGTCGCCGGCCGGCACCATGCCCACCACGGCGCGCAGCAGCGCCGCCCCGCGCCCCAGCGGGCGCACGCCGCGCACCTTGCCCACGTAGGCGCCAGTCGGGTGGTCGCCGAAGATGCGGGCGAGGGTCGCCTCTATCTCGGCGCGACCCGTCATCTGGCTGCCGTCGAACCCGACCAGGTCGGCATCCCCGAGAAACTGCGCGGCGAACGCACCGGCGTCGCGCGCGTTCCAGGCCGCGAGCACGGCCCGATGGAGCGCGCGCACCTCCCGCTCGTCGAGTGCGGCCAGGGCCTCCGGTTTGCCGGCAGGTGTCTCCATCGGCGCTGCTCCTATGGTTTCAGTGGCAGGGTGGGCGTCCGCGACCTCACCGCCGCCGGCCGCACCGGGCTTCATTCCTTGCGCCGCCCCGTCCGCCGGCGTTGTTTGACCCGCCGCCCGTTGCTACAGTATGAGAGGCTACAGCAAGGGGGAAGAGCACGCGCCCGCGCTCCCCTCCCGGAGGATGCCACAGGGACGCGCGCGACCCAAGTTCCGCTCCGGGAGCCGCCCGGGCGCTCACCCGCCAGCGGGCGCGGCCTGCGGTCGCGAGGAGGCCCATGATCCAGGAAGAGCTGTACCGGGTGCTGGAGGAGGAACTGCGCGCCGGGCGTCCCGTGGCCCAGGCCCGCGTGATCGAGACCCACGGCTCGACGCCCCGCAAGCCCGGCTCGGCGATGCTGGTCAAGGCCGACGGCAGCCTGGTGGGCACCATCGGCGGAGGCTGCGGCGAGGCGGGCGTGATCCAGAAGGCGCGCCTCTCCCTGCTCGACGGGCGCATGCGCGAGGAGCTGGCCGACCTGACCGAGGAGATCTCGACCGAGTCGGAGGCCGTCTGCGGCGGCACGCTGCGGGTGTTCATCCAGCCCTGGCGGCCCGAGCCGGGCCAGGTGGCCCTGGCGACGCGCCTGCACGAGGCGGCGCTCGCGACGCGCTCGGTGCTCGTCCATCAGGTCGTGAAGGCGGAGGGGGCGCAGGGCGAGCTCGGCCACTGGTTCCTGCAGGATTCGACCGGGCCGCTGCTGCACCCGGCGGAGGCGCCCGCCTTCGAGCTGCCCCGCCCCTCGCCCGCGTCGCGCTTCGGCCTGGCCCAGGCCGGCCCCTACCAGGTCTACACGGAATACTGGGTGCCCACGCCCACGCTGGTGATCGTGGGGGCTGGCCACATCGCGGAGCCGCTCGAAGCGATGGGGCGCATCGCCGGCTTCCGCACGGTGGTGATCGACGACCGGCGCATGTTCGCCAACCGCGAGCGCTTCCCCGGGGCCAGCGAGGTGGTGTGCGGGCCGATCCTGCATACGCTGCAGCGGATGCCGTTGCCCCCGCGCACGTTCATGGTGCTGGTCACCCGCGGCCACACGCTCGATATGGACGCCCTGCGCGTGGTGGTGGAGCGCGGCGTGCCGCTGGCCTACCTGGGCATGATCGGCAGCGTGCGCCGCGTCAAGGCCGTGTTCGAGCTGCTCGCCCGCGAGGGCATCCCCCGCGAGCGGCTGGGCCACGTGCGCGCGCCCATCGGGCTCGATATCGGCGCCGAGACCCCCGCCGAGATCGCCATCTGCATCCTGGCCGAGATGATCGCCGTGCTGCGCGAGGCGGGCGATGACACCCGGGCCATGTCGCTCATCAAGGGCGTCCACCCCAGCCTGCGCAAGCCGCCCGGCTGATCCGCCCCCCGTCTGCATCGCCCACGCAGGCCCATGATCCGATTCGACGTCGAGGCGCACGATCGCTCTGCCCGCGCAGGCGTGATGCACACGCCGCGGGGCGCGATCCGCACGCCCGCCTTCATGCCGGTCGGCACCCAGGCCACCGTCAAGGCCATGACCCCCGCCGAGCTGGAAGGCCTCGGCGCCGAGATCGTGCTCGGCAACACCTACCACCTGCACCTGCGCCCAGGGGAGGCCGTGATCCGCGAGCTGGGCGGCCTGCACCGCTTCATGGGCTGGCGCCGCCCCATCCTCACCGACAGCGGCGGATTCCAGATCTTCTCCCTCGCCAGGCGCGTGGCGGTCACGGAAGAGGGCGCCCGCTTCCAGAGCCACCTCGACGGCGACGCGCTCGCGCTCACCCCCGAGGGCGCCGTGCGCATCCAGCAGGCGCTCGGCAGCGACATCGCCATGTGCCTCGACCACCTGGTGGCGGGCGATGCACCCCCCGCGCTCCACGCCGAGGCTTCGGCGCGCACCACGCGCTGGGCCGCCCGCTGCCAGGCCGCGCTGGCCGGGCAATGTGGGACGGCGGGCACGGAGGCGGGAGCCTCGGAGCCGCCCGCGCTGTTCGCCATCGTCCAGGGCGGCACCTCGCCCGAGCTGCGCCGCCGCAGCGCCGAGGAGCTGGTGGCGCTCGACTTCCCCGGCTACGCCATCGGCGGCCTCAGCGTCGGCGAGCCCACCCCCGCCACCTACGAGACGCTCGCCCTCACCGCGCCCCTGCTCCCCGCCGTCAAGCCCCGCTACCTGATGGGCGCCGGCGAGCCCCAGGACCTGCTCACCGCCATCGGCGCCGGTTGCGACCTGTTCGATTGCGTGCTCCCCACCCGCAACGCCCGCAACGGCTCCCTCTACACCCGCGCCGGCAAGCTCTCCATCAAGCAGGTGCGCTACAAGGCCGACCCCGCCCCGCTCGATCCCGATTGCCCCTGCTACACCTGTCGGAACTTCTCCCGCGCCTACCTGCGCCATCTCTACGACCGCAACGAAATCCTCTCCATGCGCCTCAACACCCTCCACAACCTCCACTTCTACCTCTCGCTGATGCGGGAGGCGCGAGAGGCCATCGTCGCGGGGCGGTACGAGGGGTGGAAGCGGAACTGGCTGGGGGGGTATGCTGCGAAAAGCGGGGCGGGGGAGTGAGACTCCCCCGCGCCCCCACAGTGGAGCGAATGGATGAAATACCTCGTCATCTACGAACAAGGCCCTACGAGTTGGGGCGCCTATGTGCCGGACCTGCCCGGCTGCGCCGTGGTCGGCGAGACCGAGGACGAAGTGCGCGCACTCATGCGCGATGCCCTCGCGCTCCACCTCGAAGGGATGCGACAGGGTGGCGAGTCCATTCCTCCCCTGACATCCCGTAGCGAGTACCTGGAGGCGGCGGGGTAAAACCCAAGGCTCTCCACGCCCGTCCCGCTCGACCCCGCCTACCCCTGCTACACCTGCACTCACTTCTCCCGCGGCTACCTGCGCCACCTCTACGACCGCAACGAAATCCTCTCCATGCGCCTCAACACCCCCCACAACCTCCACTTCTACCTCTCGCTGATGCGGGACGCGCGAGACGCGATCGTGCAGGGGAGGTATGACGGGTGGCGAAAGGCGTGGCTGGGGGGGGGTATACTTCCGAAGTCTTAATGTAGTAAATTGACAGTAAGCGTTCGCGGATGACATGCACTCTCAAACCGGTACATCGCCAAGTGAAGCCAAAGTATACGAAACACGTCGAGAAAGCTCGGAACTTTGCAATCGCAGCGATAGAGGCTTACAACAAACCCGGCACGCACTTCCGCACATCGTTGTATATTGTGCTAATAGTGATAGCTTGGACTGCCTTGTTGCATGCTTCTTTCGTAAAGCGGCGAGTTAGGCCAGTATACAGTAATGGAAAAGGGAAAGGAATTCGATATGAGCGAGTGGACGGCGAGCACCGGTACTGGGAGTTGAAGGAATGCCTTCGTCAGTGGTATGGAGACAAAAATCCTGCTGAGAAATACAATCTTGAGTTTCTCCTCGGACTACGAAACAAGATAGAACATCGCGACCTTCCTGAACTTGATGGACGCCTATACGGAGAGTGCCAGTCTGCGTTGTTAAATTTCGAGGAATTGATTACTGGGGAATTCGGAAATAATTTCGCACTTGGGCAGAACCTTTCTATTTCACTCCAGCTATCGTCTGTTGTCCCCCAAGAAAAACACAAGGCGATAAAGAAGGCGTTGTCACGCGAAGTCAGCTCTATTCAAGACTACGTGAGCCGCTATCGCGCTGGGTTACCGCAGACGATTCTTAGCGACCAGAAGTTCTCATTCAATATATATATGTTTCCAAGAACTGTAAATCGAGAAAGTGCCGCTGAATTGGCCGTCCAATTCATACCTAGTCAAGATCTGGAACGGCTTGGAATTTCTGAAAGCAAGTTGATAGCCATTAAGGAAAAACAGGTTTCCGTCGTCAACTTAGATAAAATGAAACCGCAACAAGCTACAAATGCTGTCATGAAGAAGATTCCGTTCATTTTCAAACTTCATCATCATGCGATTGCCTGGAAGCATTTCAAAGTTCGCCCACTGAAAGGCTCCACAACTCCGGAACACACAAGGGATGAATTCTGTGTCTATGACAAGCTTCACAAAGATTATGTCTACACGAATGCGTGGGTGGTTTTCTTGGCAAAGCAGTTATTCAACGAAAAAGGATTTCGCACGGTGATTGGCGAACCACCAACGCCAAAATCGGTCACATAATTCGCGTATTCGGGTGCCGACCTGTGCAGGCGACATGAACGTGCCGCACTCTATCCCCTGATATTCCCCCCGGCCCTTGCCCCCCCGCCGCTCCCGGCGCTACACTCCCCACAGGGGAGAGTCATTCGCCACAGCAGCGGGAGCGGCGCGGGGCCTTCGGCGAGGGCCGGCGCGAGCCGCGGGCAGTGCGTCGGGCGACCGGGCGGTGCCTGCGCCCGGGGCCCCGCGAATCGTGGCGCAGCGCTGCCAATGTTCGACGAGGGACATCCTATGGCCACATTGCTCAACGAGATCGTGTGGGGCGAGTCCATCCTGCCCCCGGTCTCGGACCCGGCCTGGGAGGCCGAGGTCAAGCGGGAGACCGGCGGGGTGACGGAAGTCTCGCGCCGGATCGCGCCCAGCCCATGGCTGCGCCGCTTCTACGTGAACACCGCGAAGCTGCCGCTCACGGCGCTGACGCCGCGGCAGGCCGATATCGGGTTCCTGGTCACGGCGCAGGAGAACGAGTGCCGCTACTGCTACGGCGCCGCCAAGGCGGCGATGCGGATGCTGGGGTACTCCGACCGGCTGATCGGGCGCATCGAGCGGGAGGTGGAGGTGGCGGAGCTCGACGAGAAGGAGCGCGCCTTCATCGCGTTCTGCCGCAACCTGGCGCGCTCGAAGCCACGTCCGGCGCGGGCCGAGCGCGAGGCGTTGATCGCGATGGGCTACGCGCCGCTGGCGGTGGCCGAGATGGCGTTCGTGATCGTCAACAACTGCTTCGGCAACCGGGTGGCCACGTTCATCGCCTGCCCGCCCGAGCTCGGGTTCGAGCGCCTGGCGGGGAGCCTGCTGGGTCGGCTGATCCGGCCGCTGGTGGCCCGGAAGATGCGCGCGTCCCATGGAGCCCCGAGCGCCGCGGCGCCCTCGGGCAACGGGGCGTACGGCCCGATCGTCCGGTCGCTGGCCGGGCTGCCCGCCGCCGCCGTGCTCAACGAGGCATTGAATGCGGCGTTCGACTCGCCCGTGTTGCCGCGCGCCACCAAGGCGCTGATGTTCGCCGTGGTCGCCCGCTCGCTGGCCTGCACGCTTTGCGAGGGGGAATCGCGGCGGCTCCTGCTGGCCGAGGGCTTCGGGGAGGCGGAGGTCGATGCGGCGCTGGCCACGCTCGCCTCGCCGAAGCTCGACGCCAGCGACGCGGCCATCCTCGCCTGGACCCGGGACACCGTGCACTACAAGCCTCCGACCATCCAGCCGCTCACGCGCGCCCTGCGGGGACAGATCGGCGACGAAGCGCTGCTCGAGGCGGTGGGCGTGGCCGCCCTGGCCAACGCCACCGTCCGCTTGGCGATGCTGGTCGAATGACGCTCGCATGGATCGCCGCGCTCGGGGTGGCCGCGCCCCTGCTGGCCTTGCTCGCGCTGGCGCTGGTGGTTGCGCGCCGCCGCGCGCGCGAGCTGGAACGGCTGCTGGAGCACGCCCACCTGCGGCTCGAGCGCATCCAGCGCGCCTTCGGCCGCTTCACCCCCGATGACGTGATCGAGCGCCTCACCGAGTCCGGCGACGAATTCACGCCCCACCGGCGCGCGGTCACGGTGCTGTTCGCCGACCTGCGGGGCTTCACCGCCCTGTGCGACGGGCTCGACCCCGCGCAGACGGTGACCCTGCTCAACGGCTACTTCGAGTGCATGACCGAGGCCATCGCCGCCCACCATGGCCGGGTCACGGAACTGATCGGCGATGGACTGCTGGCGCTGTTCGGCGCCCTCGAGCCCAACCCCTGGCAGGCCCGCGATGCCGTGCTGGCGGCGCTGGACATGCGCGCGGCGCTGGCACGCTACAACGGCCAGCTCCGCGCCCAGTCTCTGCCGGAGCTGCGCTTCGGCATCGGCATTCATTGCGGCGAGGTGCTGGCGGGGGTGATGGGCAACGAGGGGCTGAGCAAGTTCGGCGTGGTCGGCGATCCGATCAACGTGGCTTCGCGCGTGGAAGGGCTCACCAAGGTCCACGGGGTCGACCTGCTGATCACGGACGAGGTGCGGGCCGCCCTGGAGCCGAGCTTCCGCCTGCGCCCCATGCCCGCCATCGCGGTGAAGGGCAAGCCCGAGCCCATCGTCACCTACTGGGTCGAGGGGCTGGCGCATGCCGCCGTCGCCCGAGCCTGAGCGCGGGGGTCAGCGCGTACTCATCATCACCGCAGCGCCACCAGCCGGCGCGGATGGTTGGTGAACAGGCCGTCCACGCCCATCGCCATCAGGCGGCGCGCCTCCGCCGGGTCATCCACGGTGTAGACGCGCACCGGGAGCCCGGCCGCGTGGCTGCCGCGCACCAGCTCCTCGCGGCAGAGCCAGGAGCCGACGTGCAGGGCGGCGAAGCCGTGGGCGCGCGCATAGGCCCAGGGCTCGATCAGGTCGTCGGAGAGCAGCGCCGCGCGGGGCACCTCGGGCAGGTACCGTGCCACCTCCAGCAGGGTGTGGTGGTTGAACGAGGAGAACACGGTGCGCGCCACGAGCCCACGCTCCCGCACCTGGGCCGCGACGCGTTCGACCAGCGCCTGGAAGGGGCCCTCCAGCGTCTTCAGCTCGATGTGCAGCACGAGGTTCGTGGGGCGGAACAGCTCCAGCACCTGCGCAAGGGTGGGGATGCGCTCGCCGCGGAAAGCCGGGCCGAACCAGGAGCCCGCATCGAGCGCCTGCAGCTCGGCCAAGGTGAGATCGGCCAGGCGGCGCGCGTCGCCTGCCGTGCGGCGCAGGGTGAGGTCGTGGATCACGACCGGCACGCCATCGGCGCTGGCCTGCACGTCGAACTCGACGCCGTCGGCGCCCGTGGCGGCCACTGGGCGGAAGGCCGCCAGCGTGTTCTCCGGCGCCTCCCCGGAGTTGCCCCGGTGGGCGAGGACGGCGGTGCGGGCGCCGGCTCTGGTCATTCCTGGCCCTCCTGCCGCGGCCGCGGCATTAACCCTGCCCCGACCCCCTCGGTGCGCCGGATGCGGCATCGCCTGCGCCCGCCACGCGCGAAAACGTTGACATTCCCGCCCACGGCCCCTAGATTTGCTTGCGGGTTCAGAGGCGTGCCCCACGCGCGGATGATTCCGTGCCGGCGGTCGCCGGCGACGCTCCGCGCCCTCCGCCCGTCACGCGCACCGTGCCCGTTGGAAACGGGGGGCGCGATCGGCTGGGACCTCGGTCAAAAGGGAATTTGCCATGGTCAACGACCTGATGGACGCGCTGGAAAACAAGGTCCACGCTGTCGTCGATACGATAGAAGTGATGCGCACGGAAATCAACGATCTCAAGGAGGAGCGGCGCATCCTGCAGGACAAGCTGCGGGAGCTGCTCGTGAAGATGGAGCGGATCGGTGCGGCTTCGTCCAACGGGGCGGCGCCCTCGGGCGGTGCGGCATCCTCGGGCGCCGCGATCCCCGCGGGCGCTACGGTGCCGCAGGCCGCTTCGGCCGCTCCCCAGGCCCCAGGGTCGGGAGCCTCGGGATCGGGCTTCTAGCCCGGAGCACCCCCATCCCCGGTGCCCGTGCCATGCGCCCATGCGGCGCGGGGTGGCGTGTGCCCGCTGCCCCGCTCGTCCCGGATCGCGCGCAACCCCGGATTCGCGCCGGTGCGCAGGGGGAGGCTGTGCCGTGCCGGATCGGCGCCGCCACGATGGGCCGTTCCGCGGCCGCACGCTTGCCCGTTCCTCTCGCACGCTCCGTGCCGACCCCTCGACGCGCCCGCCCTTCCGTTTTTCGAGAGCCCTCCGTCGCCCTCCGCCGGGCGGCACGGGCGCTGCTGCGTCGATTCGCGTACGCCGTCGCGCTGGGGGTCGCCCTGATCGTGGGCGCCGCCGCCGCGACCGCCCAGCCCGTGCGGGTGGCCGTGTGGCCGTTTCCGGACCCCCGCCAGGCGGAGGGGACGGCCTGGAGCGACCTCTTCTGGCAGGAGCTGCTGAGCGATGCCCTGCTGCGCAGCGGGAAGGCGGCCGTGCAGGATCCTCGCACGGCGCGGCTCTGGGCGGCCAAGCTCCGCCGATCGGCCCAGGAGGCGCCGACCGCCGAAGAGCGGGCTGCGATGGGCGTGGATGCCGTGGTGCAGGGCAGCGCGCAGACGGTGCTCAGCATGACCCGGCTCCAGGTGCGGGTCACGGGCGCCGGCGGCACGCGGCTCGAGCCGCCCCAGGGCAGGATCGAGTTCAACCGCGACCGCGAGTCCCCGCCGGAGGTCGCACGTCGCCTGCTGGCGCTGGTGGCCCCGGCGCTGGGGGTCGGCGACGCGACGGAGCCGCCGCCCCTGCCGGAGCGCTGGGCGCCCCTGCAGCGTTACTACGGCGAAGTCGCGCAGCCCCTGGACGCCCGCAGCCGCCCGGCGCTCGACGCGCGCGTTGCCGCCCTCGAACCGATGCTGGGCGAGCCGGCGCTGCGCAGCCGGATCGCGACCAGCCTCGCGCTGCTGCACCTGATGCGGGGCCAGTTGCACGAGGCGCCGGGGCCCCTCCGGCAGCAGGCGCTGCGCACGGCGCTCCAGCTCGTCGAGTCCGCCCTGGCCGCGGAGCCGTGGCGCGGCGACCCCCGCACGCTCAAGGCCGAAGTGCTGTATTTCCTCAAGGACTTCGACCACGCCAAGGTCGAGGCCACGGCCGCCCGGCAACGCAATCCGCAGGATGGGCTCGCGCTGGCCGTGGCGGGGCTGGCCGCGGGGCTTTCCACCGGCGAGGCCAAGGAGCTGCTGCGGCAGGCCTTCCGGGTGGACCCGTTCCTCGCCGCGGAGGCCCGCCCGCCGGGCAGCCCGCCGCTGCAGGGCGGCCTGCTCGAGCCGCTCTGGCAGCGCTGGCGCGCCCTCGGCTCCAAGGCGGGCATCCCACGCAGCCCGGCGTTCGAGGACGCTATTGGTCGCGGCAGCGCCAGCTTCAAGGCCGAGGAGTGGGAGCAGGCGGAGGCCGCCTTCAACGAGGCCCTGCAGATCGAGGAGAACAGCCACGTCCCGCTGCTCTATCTCTACCGCATCCTGATCGAGACCGACCGCGCGGCCCTGGCCGTGCCCGTGCTGCGCAACCTGGCGGCGGAGTTTCCGCAGGAGGCCGATGTGCACTACTGGCTCGGCATCGCGCTCGAACGGACGGAGCAGTTCGGCGATGCCCGGCAGGCGTTCCTGCGCGCCACCATCGAGAACCCCAACCACCTGGACGCCCTGTTTCACGCCGGCACCGCGGCCATGGCGGAGAAGCAGTGGCAGGACGCGCTGGAGAGCTTCGCCGCGGTGCTGCGCCAGGACCCCCGCCACGCGCAGGCCTTGCTGCGGCAGGGCATCGCCCGGGCGCAGCTCCAGCAATGGGAGGGTGCCGAGGAATCCCTCCGGCGCGCGCTGGAGCTCGATCCCGCCAACACCGAGGCGGCCGAGTGGCGCCGCAAGGTCGCGCCGCGCCTGCAGGCTGCCGCGCATGCACCCGCAGGCGCCCCAAAACAGGCGGCGCCCGCCATGCCGTGAGCCCCGGCTTTCCGTCCGCGCGGGCGTTTGACACCCCGGCGCGGCTGCGGCTATGGTCCGGGAACGGGAAGGCCCGCACGGTCTCCCCTTGCGCCCGCCCTCGCAGCGCCAGTGGCTGAACCGCCAGTGCCCGAACCCCGAGGAGTCCCATGACCGCATCCCAGCAGCAGGCCGCCCAGGCCATCGCCGGCGCGAGGCCGGCCAGGCCCGAGACCCCCATCGCCGAGACGCTGGCCGGCTTCGCGGTGGAGCTGACCTGCGACGCGATCCCCGAGCCGGTGCGCGAGCGGGCCAAGCACCTCATGCTCGACGCGGTCGGGATCGCGCTGGCCTCGACGCGCTGGGAGTTCGCCCACAAGGCGCTGACCGCCGTGCGCGGCCTGGGCGGCTCGGGCGAGTGCAGCCTGATCGGCCTGCCGGACCGGCTGCCCCTGCGCGATGCGGTGCTGATGAACGCCCTGCTCGTGCACGGGCTGGATTACGACGACACGCACCTGCCCGGCGTGATCCACGCCACGGCCAGCGCCTTCCCCTGCGCGCTGGGGGTGGCGGAGCACACGGGGGCCAGCGGGCGCGATCTGCTCGCCGCCTACGTGGTGGGAATCGAGGCGGGGACGCGCGTCTCCGCCGCGGCCAGGGGCGGCTTCCACCACGTGGGCTTCCACCCGACCGGGCTGATCGGCCACTTCCTGTGCGCGCTGGTGGCGGGGAGGCTGCTGGGCGCCAACCGGCAGCAGCTCGCCATGGCCCAGGGCATCGCCCTCAGCACGGCTTCCGGCAGCCAGGAGTTCCTCCAGGACGGCGCGTGGACCAAGCGCATCCATCCGGGCTGGGCGGGGGTGGGCGGGATCACGGCCGCCGCCCTCGCGCGCCAGGGCTTCATCGCCCCGCGCCTGCCCTACGAGGGCCGCTATGGGCTGTTCGCCAGCCACCTGGGGCCGCTCGAAGCCGAGTGCGACTACGCCCTCGCGACCGCGGGGCTGGGGCGACAGTGGGAGATGGATAAAGTGGCCGTCAAGCCGTACCCGGCCTGCCACTTCACCCACGCCAACGCCGATTCGGCCCTGGCCCTGCGGCGCGACCACGGGCTCAAGCCCGAGGAGATCGCCAAGGTGCGGGTGCTGGTGCCCGAGCAGGTGATCCCGGTGGTGTGCGAGCCGGTGGCCAACAAGCGTCGGCCCGTCAGCGACTACGATGCCAAGTTCAGCGTGCAGTTCATCGTGGCGGCCAGCTTCGTGCGGGGCCGCTTCGGGCTGGCCGAGCTGGAACCGCAGGCGCTGAGCGACCCCGACATCCTGCGCCTCGCGGACCGCGTCGAGTACGAGGTCTACCCCGACCACGCCTTCCCGCAGGCGTACTCGGGCGGGGTGATCGTCACCACCCGCGCGGGGCGCGAGCACCGCCACCTGGAGCGCATCAACCGCGGCGCGGCCGAGCGCCCGCTCGCCAACGCCGAGATCGCCGACAAGTTCATGCAGAACGCCGGGCTGGCCGTCTCCCCCCGCCGCGCCGCCGAGATCCGCGACGCCCTGCTGGGGCTGGAGAACTTCCAGAGCGCCTGGGAGCTGGCGGAAATCCTGCGCGGGGCATGAGCTGAGCAGTCTCGCTCGCCGCTATCCCCGCCCCGTGCTGGTGGCAGCGGGCTGGCCGCGCTCGGTCACCAGCTTGTGCAGCACCTCGTTGCGGCGTTCGAGCGCCTGCTGCTGCTCGTAGAGGGTGGGGGGCGCGACGCGCTCCTGGCACTCGTCGGGGCCCAGGGCGCAGCGCTCGCAGGTCTGGTTGATCTGGCGCACGGGCACGGCGGGGTCGTTCCAGAAGCGCACCCGCCGGCGGAACAGCTCGTTGACCTGGAAGCCGAGCGTGACGCTGGTGTTGGTGCCGGGGGTGAGGGCAAGCGGTCGCGCCAGGGCGATGCAGAAGTACTCCCGCCCGTCGGCCATCAGTTGCGAGCGCTGCACGCCGATCACCGGCACGGCGCCCGACTTGCGCCGCTGCACCTGGTGCAGCGCCTCCAGCACCTCGACCGAGAGCCAGCGCCGGCAGTAGTGCTCGTTGAGCCCGATGCCCGTCGGGATCAGCACCCGCGACATGTTGAACTGCTTGGAGAGCCGGAACACCTGCCGGTCGATCGGATTGCTGAAGCGCAGGAAGTGCAGCTTCTTGAGCCCGAAGTGGTGGGGGATGAGCTGGCTCAGCCGGTAGAGGAACATCTCGGGCGTCACCTGGTAGCGCCCCATCATGGCCAGGAATGCCTGCTCGTCCCAGCGCTCGCGGTTGAAGAACGCGCCCAGATCCTCGACCAGCAGGTCACGCTGGATCATCAGCGCCCCGGCGAAGTAGGAGGCCTTGAAGTCGTTCAGCACCTGCTCGAAGGTGCTCACCTCGGCGCGGGAGGAGGCGAGCCCCCGCTCGCGCAGGCGCAGCTCGCGGTAGCCGATCTCGCGCGCCATCTGGAACGCCTGCTGCGCGCGGGAGAGCCGGGGATTGACCAGCAACTGCGGCGGCTGGGGCACGAACACCGAGCGGAAGGTGGTCAGCTCCGGGTGGGCCTCCAGCGCCTCCAGCTCGACGGTGTAGCCGTAGCGGCCCTGCAGCACCTCCCGCAGCCGCTCCCAGGGCAGCGGCGTCCGGCCGGACCAGCCTTCGCGCTCAAGCACCCGCTGGGCGGCCTCCTCGATCTCGCCGAAGTGGTTGTCGTGCGCCTCCTGGTAGGAGCGCAGCATCGCGTAGAAGAAGTGCTCCACCTGCATGTCGTAGCTGCGGGCGATATCCACCAGCGTGCGGATGAGCGCGCCGGCCTCGTTCGGGGCGCGCGAGATCAGGTCGATCAGCTCCCGCGGCGTGATCCCGAAGAGCTGCAGGGGCAGGTCGCGGATCATCGGGGAATCGATGAAGGCGGCCAGCGGGTTCAGCTCGTGGCCCAGCTTGAGCGAGACCAACTCGTCGTAGGGCACCCCCAGCGACTGCGCGAGCTGCACGATCTTATCGGCCTTGGGGTACTTCTTCCCTTTCTCGATCTCGTTCAGGTACGAGACGGAGAGCCCCGCCTTCCCCGCGAACACCTTCTGCGTCAGGTTTCGCGCCTCACGAAACTGCCGCAGCTTGAGCCCGAATACGACCTGGACGTTGTCTTCCCGCATCGGCTTCCCCCGTGATCGACCGGCCTATGTGGCGCGCGCTCGTGCGCCCCGGGACACTCCAAATGTAGACTGATGGCCCCTTTCCCCGAGTTTGAAGCATACCATTTCGACGGAAGAGGGGTCAAACTCGTTCGCTGTTTGCGAATTCAGACGAGTAGCGAATTTTCGCTTGATTCTCGAATTCGCAACCGATAATGTTCCTTCCCTGGCAGGCTGGACAGGGTTCCTTGGGAATACGGACCAGAGGACTGCCGGCGGCGCTCCGAGGTGCGACCCCGGGCCACCGGCCGGCGACAGACCCGCGGGGCGCCGCGGCAGGGGGTAGGCCTGTCCCGCGACATTTGACCCGACGCCCCCTCCGGGGCTTACCAAAAGGTTTGACCGTGACCGGCGCAACCACGCATCCTGGACGAATGGCGACCGCTCCCTCGGGGGAGGGTCGCGCGTCCCGGCCGGATGCCGCGCCGGCGCAAAAGGCAACCTTTCCCTGGAGGAACCGACCCATGGCCCATTCCCGCTCGCGCGACCTGGTGCAGTTGGGTTCCGGCGTTCAGATTCCCAAGGCGGGCCACACGCCGCAGTCCCAGCAGGTGCTCACCCCGGAAGCCGTGGCGTTGGTGGCCGACCTGCAGCGTACCTTCGGCGCCCGGCGCAAAGCGCTGCTGGCCCAGCGCCAGGAGCGCCAGGCCGCCTACGACCAGGGCCAAGCGCCCGAGTACCTGGACCGGCGCAGCGAGGCGGCGACGGGAAGCTGGAAGGTGGCGCCCATCCCGCAGGACCTGCTCTGCCGCCGGGTCGAGATCACTGGGCCGGTCAACAGCGCCAAGATGGTCATCAACATGCTCTCGCGCACGGAGGATGGCGCCCGCGCCGATGCGGCGATGGTGGACTTCGAGGACTCGCTCAAGCCTTCCTGGAGCAACATCGTGCAGGGGATGATCAACCTGAGGGCGGCCGCGGCGAACACGCTCACCCACGTCGAGCCCGCGCGGGCCGGCCGGCCGGAGAAGGTGTACCGGCTGGACCCGGCCGACATGGCCGTGCTGATGGTGCGGCCGCGCGGCCTGCATCTCGCCGAGGTGAACCTGCTCGTCGATGGCGAGCCCTCCGCGGGCGCGCTCGTGGACCTGGGCCTCTCGTTCTTCCACACGGCGAAAGAGCTGCTGCGCCAGGGCAAGACGCCCGCGTACTACATCCCCAAGTGCGAGCACCACCTCGAGGCGCGCTGGTGGAACGACGCCTTCACCCACATGGAACGCACGCTGGGGCTGCCCGTGGGCACGCTCCGCGCCACCTTCCTGATCGAGACGCTGCCCGCCGCCTTCCAGATGGAGGAGATCCTCTACGAGACGCGCGACCATGCCCTGGGGCTGAACGTGGGGCGCTGGGACAAGATCTTCAGCGACATCAAGACGCTGCGCCGGCACAAGGATCGCGTGCTGGCCGACCGCGCCGCGATCACCATGAGCCAGCCCTGGATGAAGGCCTACGCGTTGCGCTGCGTGAAGATCTGCCATGCGCGGGGGGCGTTCGGGATGGGCGGGATGGCGGCGTTCACGCCCGGCCAGACGCCTGAGATCCGCAAGCAGCAGACGGAGAAGGTGCTGGCCGATAAGAAGCTCGAGGCCGAATGGGGCCACGACGGCTGCTGGGTCTCCCATCCCTACTTCATCGGGGTGGCCATGGAGGCCTTCACCCGCAGGAACCAGCTCGACGTGCTGCACGAGGACTCGGACAAGTACCCCGACCTGCTGCCCCGGCCCATCGGCCCCAAGACCATGGCCGGTCTGCGCACAAACGTGCGCGTGGGCATCGGCTACACCAACGGCTGGAACCAGGATATCGGCTGCGTGGCCTGGGACAACCTGATGGAAGACCTGGCCACGCTCGAAATCTCCCGCGCACAGACCTGGCAGTGGCTCCACAACCGCGTCCGCCTCGACGACGGCACGCCGGTCACGGAGGCGCTCGTGCGCCAGGTCTTCGGCGAGGAGCTGGAGAAGATTCTCGCCGATGTGCGCGCGGCGATGAAGGGCGCGCCGCCGGCCGAAGTGCAGCAGGTGCTCGATGGCTTCAGGAAGGCCGCCGCCGATGCGGAGCGTGCCTTCATCCAGCCGGAATTGCAGGACTTCTTCCGCCTGGCCTCGGAGCCCGTCGAGGGCTCGTAGCGCCGGGCGGGCTCCGGGGAGCGTGCCGCCCAGGCAGCCCGCGTTCCCGCCTACACCCCGCCGTACCCGAAAGGAGAAGGTGCCGTATGGAAGCTCGGATGTGGGAGAACAGCATCACGGAACGGGTGCAATCGACCGACCGCGCCAAGCAGCGGGCGCTGGCCTTCCAGGCCGTCCGGGAAGGGCGCGTCGCACCGGCCGCCACCGCCGAAGGGCGGTTCGTCGAGTTCCGCTTTGCCGCCGTGCACCCGAGCACCGTCTTGCGGCGCCTGCTGGACAAGGAGCCGTACGTCTTCGCGCCCGGCCTGTACAACGCGGGGGGCGTCAAGCTGGCGGCGTACGCCGGGTTCAAGGCCGCCTACCTGAGCGGCTTCTCCTACGCCGTCGAGGAGCACGGCGTCACCGACGTGGGGGTGTTCAGCCGCGCGGAGCTGGCCGAGCAGGCCGCCCGCATGGTGCGCGCCAGCGACTACTGGGTGCGCGAGCAGTACGTCGAGCACGGCGACCTGCGCGACCCGCTGCCGCTGGTGGTGGATATGGAGGATGGCCACGGCGGCTTCGGCCACGTGCAGTCGCTCACCCGCGCCCTGCTCCAGGCGGGCGTGGCCGCGGGCCACATCGAGGACCAGACGGAGAAGCGCTGCGGCCACCTGCCCGGCAAGGTGATCGTCCCCGCCGAGAAGCAAATCGAGCGCCTGCTCGCCGCCCGCAGCGAGGCCGACCAGATGGGCTATGACGATTTCGTGCTGATCGCCCGCACCGACGCCGCCGGCGCCCGCTACACCCCGGAGGGCGTGGCGGGCAGCATCGACCTCGCGGTCGAGCGCACCCTGCGTTACGCCAGGGCGGAGATCCACCACCGGCGCGCCATCGACCTGGCCTGGTGCGAGTTCAAGGACCAGTCCTGGGAGGCGATCACCTATTGGGCGCGCAAGGTGCGGGCCGAGCACGCGGACCTGCCGCTCGCCATCAACCTCTCCTCGTCCTTCGACTGGACGGACCGGGCGCACTTCCCGCTCTATACCTTCGAGATGCTGGCCGACGAGGGCTTCAAGTACCTGTTCATGACGCTGGCCGATTGCCACTCCGGCCGCAACGGCGCCTGGGAGTTCTTCAAGGACATCCGGGAGCGGGGCATCCAGGCCTTCCCGGCCCTGCAGCGCCGCGAGGCGGAATCGGGCACCCCCTCGCAGAGCCACAACACGCTCGCCGGCACCAAGACCTACTTCACCGGCGGCACGGTGTTCGGCTCGGGCAGCTTCCTGGCCGGCGACATGCGCGCCAGCGATGCCGAGATCGCCAAGGTCGGCACCTCGGCCTGAGCACGCCGCGCCGAGATTGGCCCGGCGGGCGCAGTCAAAGGACGCCCGCCGACCTTGGGCCGCCCCTTGGGGCCGATGGCCGGCGAACGGGCACCCCTCACCCCGGTGCGATGCGGTCGATCTGGCGGGCCAGCTCAAGGTCGAGGGTCGAGAGGCCGGCCAGGTCGTGGGTGACCAGGTCGATCCGGACCGTGTTGTAGGCGTTGCACCAGTCCGGGTGATGGTTGAGCGACTCGGCGATGAGCGCCACCCGGGTCATGAACGCGAACGCCTCGCCGAAGCCGGCGAAGCGCAGCTCGCGCCGGAGCTTCCCCTCGTGCAGGCGCCAGAGGGGCCGCTCCGCGAGGGCGGCGGCGAGTTCGCTCCCGCTCAGAAGCCGGCGCTCCATGGGCGCTCCGGTAGGCGAGGGGCCACGGCTCAGAAGGGTTCAGTGCGGCTCACACGGGCGACGGCCCACCCTTGGCCTGGTAGTACTCGGCGAAGTAGCCGTAGCCCGTCCACAGCGTCCAGCCGGTGGCCACCCATAGCACCAGTTCGCCGAGTGCGCCGAAGGGCAGGCGGAACGGGTCGTGGTGCATGATGAGCATGCCCACGGCCACCATCTGCAGGATGGTCTTGACCTTGGCGCCCGTGACGGCCGCGATCACCACGCCCTCGGCCGCGGCCACCTGGCGCAGCCCGGACACCGCGAACTCGCGCAGGATGATCACGATGGTGGGAACCACGATGACCCAGCCCTGGGCGTGGCCGCCCGCAGGCACGATCCAGACCAGCATCACCAGGCTGGCGGAGATCAGCATCTTGTCCGCGATGGGGTCGAGCAGCTTGCCGAGCTGGGAAACCTCATTGCGCGCGCGGGCCAGGTTGCCGTCCCAGTAGTCGGTCAGGCAGGCGAAGATGAAGACCACCGCCGCCACGGTATTGGCGGGCCAGCCGTCCCACCAGATCAGCACCATCAGCAGGGGAATGGCCAGAATCCGGCCGATCGTCAGCCGGTTCGGCGTGATCCACTTGGGCCAGGCGTGCATGGTCGATCCGCGGTGAACCCCCGCCGGGGGACATTCGGCTCCGGTGCGACGGGCCGGGCGCAGCGCGCCCGCGGCCAGCCTGCCGACTGCGGGGGCGCGCGCCGCAAGGATTTGCGCGCACCCGGCGCGTGCCGTATGATAACGTATGGGCTTGACGGGCGAAAGCCCGGTACCCGCATGACCTTCAGCGCCGCCTCCCATGAATCTCTGCCTGCTGAGCCTCGGTTACCGCACCGTTCCCGTCGAGCTGCGCGAGCGGCTCGCCCTGGGCGAGGATCACCTGCCCGCCGTGCTGGCCGAGCTGCGCCAGACCTGCGGCTTCTCCGAGGCGATGGTGATCTCGACCTGCAACCGCGTCGAGTTCTGCTTCGTCGCGGCGCGGCCCGACCGGGGATTCGCCGCGCTGATGACGTGGCTCGAAGAGCGCCTGGGCACGGAGGCGACGGCCTCGCTGGACGAGGCGGGGATACGGTTCACCCACCGCTCGGCCCTGGCCCACCTGTGCCGGGTGGCCTGCGGGCTCGAATCGATGGTGCTCGGCGAGCCGCAGGTGTTCGGCCAGGTGAAGGACGCCTACCGGCTCGCCGCCGAGCAGGGCTGCGCGGGCCCCGTCCTCAACGGCGCGATGCAGCGCGTGTTCCGGGTGGCCAAGCGCGTGCGCACGGAGACGGGCATCTCGCGCTTCGCGGTCTCGGTCAGCTACGCGGCCGTGGAGCTGGGCTCGCGCATTTTCGATACCCTGAGCGACAAGTCCGTGCTGGTGGTGGGCGCGGGGGAGATGGCCGAGCTCGCGCTGGCCCACCTCGTCAAGACCGGCATCGGGCGGCTGACCCTGGTCAACCGCACCTTCGCCAACGCGGTGGCCCTGGC
>JACQKK010000129.1 GCA_016204605.1 Candidatus Lambdaproteobacteria bacterium | reverse complement strand
CGGATTGGTTCCGGGAGGGGCAGGAGTGGTGACGCGCACGTCGAAAAGCCCACGTCACACCTGTTCGCCGCGCGAACCGCGGATGAGCCACAGGAGCACACGCGAGCCATAGGTTAACACCTATGGGCCGGCGGCCCCACCCGCCCCGGCCCGCCCTCGCCTGGTGGAGAGGGAGGCGGGGGTGAGGCGGCGGCGCCTGCCCGCTCGATTCCACCAAACTGACCCACGACCCCGCTCCCCTTGACGGGCGTTTTCGCGTGCCCCTATCATCAGAAAACGGCTGTATTTTTGATAACGACTGCGTTCAAGGGGGCCGGGGGTGAGCGAGTCGCGACAACGGCTGCGTGCGATCGGGTATGCGAGCCTGAGCGCCATCAGCGTCCAGCCCCGCAACCTGGGGCTGGACGTGCAGGAGCGGCTGATCCGGGCGGAGGCGGCGCGGCGCGGCTGGGCGCTGGTGGACGTGGTGCGCGAGGTCACCCAATCGAGCCTCGGGCGCAGCAGGCCGCGCCTGGCGGACGTCGTGGCACGGATCGGCGCGGGGGAGTGCGAGGCGCTGCTGGTGGCGCGTCTGGACCGGCTCACGCGCAACGTGCGCGAGCTGGATGACCTGCTCGAGCAGCTCCAGGTGCGGGGCCGCGTGCGGCTGGTCTCGATCGAGGAGGGGCTCGATTCGGCGACCGAGAGCGGCCGGCTCGCCGTGCACACTGTGCAGATCGTGGCCAGGTGGGAGGTCAAGCGCATTCCGGACCGCACGCGCGAGATCATCGCCCGCAAGCGCGCCCGCGGCGAGCGGGTGGGACACGCGCCGTACGGCTACGTCTATCGCGACAGGCGCCTGGTGCCGGAGGAGCAGGAGACCCGCGTGATCGCGCTGATGTGCCGGCTGCACGACGAGGGCCAGAGCTACCGCAGGATCGCGCGCCACCTGAACGCCGAGCGCATTGCCGCCAAGCGCGGCGGCATCTGGTACGCGGAGACGGTCAAGACGGTGATCCAGAGCGCCCGCGCCGCCGGCACGGCCGCCGCAGCTGCGGCCCCTGTCGCCCGGCGCGGGTGAGCCGCGGGGCGGCCTTCAGCCCGCGAGCTTCCCGCGGAACAGGCGCAGCGGCGGACGCATCTCGTAGTTGATGCGCCAGAGCCGGAACAGGCCGTAGGCGAGAATCAAGGCCGGGGCGAGCCAGAGCAGCTCCGCCGGCGCCCGGCCGCCGTAGATGAGGTCCTTGAAGCCGATCCAGAGGATGTAGTAGGCGACCACGAGGAAGATCGCCCTGAGGAAGCTGCCCGCCCGCCCCGCGCGCGGGTCCACGATGGCCAGCGGCACCGCGGCGACGGAGAACGCCAGGCAGGCCCAGGGGGTCGAGAACCGCGTGTGCAGCTCGAGGATCTGCCGCAGGCGGTAGAGGCGCGGCTGTTCGGCGTACCGGATCTTGTACCGCAACTCGGCAAGCGTGAGCCCCCAGTAGAGGTTGACGCTGCTGGTATCGCCCGGCTCGAAATCGATCACGTAGCTCAGGTCGGCGAAGTCGAGCTGGCGGAAGGTGACGGTATCGCCGGGGAAATACATGGTGCCGTCCTTGAGCAGGAACACGACCTTGCGGGCGGATTCCTCGATGACGATGCGCCCCCGGCGGGCCAGCACGACGGACGAGTTGATGCCCAGGCGCCGGTCGGCCAGGAACACGTCGGTGATCTCGTTGTTCTCCTTCTTCGCGCCGATGCGGATCACCTTGTCGCCGAAATCGAAGTTGAACTCGCCGGGCACCAGCTTCTCCTCGGCCCGGGACTTGATGATGTTCACTTGCAGCTCGGCGAACTTGCGGTAGCCGAGGGGTTGCAGCCAGAGGGTCAGGGCGAGGTGGGCCAGGGTGATGAGCAGCCCGAAGAGCGCGAACGGGAGCACATACCGCCACAGGCTCTTGCCCGAGGCGCGCATGCTGATCAGCTCGGAATCCAGCGACTGGCGGATGACCACGATGAACACGGCCCCCACCGCGGCCAGCGGCAAAGTCACCACCAGCGATTGCGGCAGGAGGTAGATCAGCATCTGCGTCACCTCGGCGAGGCTCAGCCGCTTCGTCACCATCATGTTGATCAGGCGATAGATCTTCTCCATCACCAGCATGAAGGTCATGACGAAGAACGTCACGAAGAACGGCGGGAACAGCTCGAAGAAGATGGCGCGGGAGAGGATCATGGCAGCGGATTGCGGGCGATCTGTCCGATGATGCGTTCGGCCACGGCCACCACGCGCAGGCCGTCCTCGCCGGTGACCACCGGCGTGCCGCCCCGGCCGACCGTCTCCACGAACGAGGCGATCTCGGCCAGCAGGGCATCGCCCTTGGTCAGCGCCGGGTGCTCCTCGCGGTAACGCACGGGTGGCGGCGGCGGCGCGCCCTGCTCCTGCCCGTAGATGCGGGCCGCGGGCTTGGCGAAGTCGAGCGCCATGTATCGGTTGCGCTGGAACAGCCGCATGGTGCGCTCCGCCTTGGTCGAGATGCGACTGGCCGTGAGGTTGGCCACGCAGCCGTTCTCGAACATCAGCCGCACGTTGGCGAGATCGGTGCGCGGCGTCACCAGCGACACCCCCACGGCGTGCAGGTCCCTGAGCGGCGAGCGCACCAGCGACAGCACCAGGTCGAGATCGTGGCTCATCAGGTCCAGCACCACGTCCACATCCACGCCGCGCCCGAGGAACGAGGAGATGCGGATGGCCTCGATGAACTGGGGCTGCTCGATGCGCGGGCGGCAGGCGAGAAACGCCGGGTTGAAGCGCTCCAGATGGCCCACCTGCACGACCAGCCCCTGCGTGCGCGCGAGGGCCACCAGCTCCTCCGCCTCGGCCGCCGTGGCGGTGACCGGCTTTTCCAGCAGCAGGTGTTTGCCGGCGCGCAGGCAGACCAGCCCCACCTGATGGTGCAGGCCCGTGGGCACCACGATGCTCAGGGCATCCACCTGCGGCAGCAGCGCATCGAGCGCGGTGTACGCGGTCACCCCCAGCTCGCGGGCCACGGTCTCCGCGCGCCGGGGGTCCGTATCGACCACTCCCACCAGCCGGCACTGGGGCAGCGCCGCGTACTTCTGCGCGTGGAAGCGCCCCAAGTATCCCACGCCGACCACGGCGACGTTGAGCGGGCGGGGCATGGCGTGCTCCTGGTGCGATGGGGCCTGCGGGCGGCACGTAGCCCTGGCGCCTCGCCCGGGCGGAACCGTCGCGGGGGCAGGGCGGATCAGGCCTTGCCGCTCTTGGGCACGGTGGCCGTGCGGATTTCGGCCTGGGCGGCCAGATCGCCATCCACGGTGGCCTTGGCCTGGAACACCCAGATGTTGAACTTGTGGCTGACGATGCGGACCTCGAACACGAGCTGATCGCCGGGCACCACCGGGCGCTTGAAGCGCGCCTTGTCGATCCCCACGAACAGCAGCAGCTTTTCGGCCGGGTTGGTCTCGCCCGCGAAGGCTGCGATACCGCAGGCCTGCGCCATGGCCTCGACGATCAGCACGCCCGGCATGATCGGCCGGTCGGGGAAGTGGCCCTGGAAGAACGGCTCGTTGGCGGTCACGTTCTTGAGCGCCTTGCAGCTCACCCCCTCCTCCACCTCGAGCACCCGATCGATCAGCAGGAACGGGTAGCGGTGGGGCAGGCGCCGCTTGATGTCGTCCAGATCCAACACGTGCGCGTTCTCCTGGCGGGAGGCGGGAGGGCCCCGGGGGCACCGGCCGCCGCCGATGGCGGCGACGCGGCTCAGGGAGACTTCTGGATGCGGTTGTAGCGCTGGATCACCTTGTCGGTGATGTCGGTGAACTCGAACCGGCTGTAAAGCACCGCGTCCGAGATGTTGCGCGCCAGCACGAGATCGAACTTCTCCTCCTTGGCGATGAAGGAGACCACCGACTGCAGCTCCACCACCAGCGAGTCCTTGATCTGCTGCCAGCGGTTCTGCACGTCGCGCTGAGCGGTCTGCACGTCGCGCAGCAGCTTCATCTTCTGCTCCTGGTACTGCTGCTCCTTCTGGGTGCGGGCGCTCTGGGTGAGCATGATGTTGGTCTTGAGCTCCTGCTCCAGCTCGTTGAGCTTCTCCTCTTTCGCCTTGAGCTCGCTTTCGATCTGGGACTTCGAGGTGGAGAAGATCTTGATCGAGCGCTGGCCCGCCTCCGACTCGTTCAACGCGCGATCCATGTTCACGATGCCGACCTTGAGGGCCGCCTGCTGGGCCAAGGGCCGTCCGCCGCCCGGGAGGGGCAGCAGGGCCGCCAGCGCCAGCAGCGCGAGGATGCGGATCGCCAGGCTCAAGCACATTCTCCCATGTGGATCTGCGGTGCGCCCTGCCGCCAGGGCGCAACCGGAAGGTTGTACCACATATCAGAACAGCGTACTAATCGTGAAATCGAACTTGTCGGGCGCCTCCCTGCGCTGGCGCACGAGCTTATAGCCGTATTCGAAGCGGAGCACCCCCAGCGGCGTGATCAGCCGGATGCCGGCCCCCACGCTCTGCAGCAGGTTGAAGAACGCCGGTTCCTTCGCGTCGAGGATCGCGTACTGGCGCGGCTCGGCGTTGACCTGCCCCGCATCGTAGAAGGCCACCCCCCGCACCGACTCGCCGGCGAGCGGGAACAGCACCTCGAGATTGAGCAGCCGCTCCTGGATGCCGCCCCCCTCGAGCCGGTCCAGCTCGGCCTGCGAGAGGCCGAGGATGCGCCGGTCGATGGTCTGCACGATGGGCGCGCCGGTGCTGTCCGTGAGCGGCTGGCCGAAGCCATCGAGCGCCGGGCGCGCCACGCCGTTGATGTTCTGTTCGAGACGGCCGTAGGGTCCGCCCACCTCGAGGGCGTTATAGCCGCGCAGCGTGCCGATCCCGCCCAGCCGGAAGCGGTCCTCGACGGGGATCTCGTTGTTCCCCACCCGTTCCAGCCACCCCACCCGGAACCGCCCCATCAGCACGATCGACGCGGAGCGGTCCAGGCTGAAGAAGCGCTGCGCGCGGATGCGGTAGCGGCGGTATTCCGTGGTGCCGCCCAGCAGTTGGCCGCCGATCTGGGAGATGGCCAGTGAGACGTTCGAGCCGTCGCTCGGGAACACGGGATGGTTGACCGAGTTGTACGTCAGCGCCGGCGTGAGCGAGCGCAACAGCACCGACTGCACGTCTTCGCGCGAGAAGCTGCGGTTGACGGCCTCGTAGGTCATCGACAGCCGCACCCGGCGCAGGATCGGGTAGCCCAACCCCTGCGAGCCCCGCAGCTCCGTGGTGGTGCCCCGGTTCAGCTCCGACTGGTCGGTGAGCGTCACGTAGGAGAGCGAGGTATCGCTGCTGTAGTCCGTATCGAACAGGTGCGGCTCGATGAAGTCGAGGCTCAGGTTGCGGGTGATGTTGCGCTGCGCGGCCTGGATGCTGAAGCGCAGGGTCTGCCCCCGGCCGAACAGGTTGCCTTTCGAGACGGAGCCGGCCAGCGAGATGCCGCTCTGGTCGCTGAAGCCCAGTTGGGCCTGGAGCGTCCCGGTCTGCGACTCCTCGACCCTGGTCACGATGTTGAGGATGTTGTCGGCTTCGCCCGGCTCCGTCTCGATGCTCAGCTCGGGCTTGAAGTAGCCCAGCGCGCGCACGTTCTGCTGGGAGCGCCTGAGCTTGACGCCGTTGTAGAGCTCGTTCTCGCGCACCTCGAATTCGCGGCGCAGCACGAAATCGCGGGTCTCGCGGTTGCCCTGGAACTCGATGCGGCCGATGTACGCCTTGTCGCCCTGGGAAATCTGGTAGGTCAGGTCGACGGTGCGCGTCTCGTCGTTGATGCGGGTGATCGGCGCCACCCGCACGAAGGCGTAGCCCTGCTCCTGGTACACCTCGCTCAGCCGCACCTGGTCCTGGTTCTGCACGAACGGGTTGAAGACGTCGCCGGTCTTGAGCTGGAGCACGGCCAGCAGGCCCGCCTTCTCGCCGAGGATATCGCCGGCGACATCGATCTTCCCCGCGAAATACTGCTGCCCCTCGTTGAACGAGAGCCGGACGCGGATGTGGGAATACTCCCGCCGCTGGTAGACGGTGATGTCCGGCTTGTCGATCAACAGCCGGATGTAGCCGCGCGTCAGGTACTGGGCCGCGATGGTCTGCAGGTCCTGGTTGATCTTGGCCTCGTCGAACACCCCCGAGCTGGTCATCCAGTCGAAGCAGTCCACCTCCGCGCTCTGCATGATGCGCTTGATCTCGAGCTCGGAGAACACGGTGTTCTGCGCCGTGTGGATCTCGGTGATGTAGATGCGCGGCGCCTCCTCGACCACGATGGTGAGGCCGTAGGCCGCCTCGCTGCTCGTGTCCAGGTCGGCGCGCACCTTGACCTTGAGATAGCCCTTCTCGCGATAGGCGCCGCGGATGGCCTCGAGGTTCTTCTCCACCTCGGTGGGCGAGTAGAGGGCGCCCACCTTGAGCGTGAACAGTTCCTTGAGCTTCGTATCGCCGAGCAGCGTCTGGCCGACCACCTTGAGGGCCGTGATGCGCGGCTTCTCCTTCACGATGAAGATCAGCCGATAGCCCTTGCCGGGCACCTCCTCCACCTCCGCCCGCACGTCCTGGAAGAAGCCCAGCGCGAAGATGGAGCGGATATCCGCCGTGACGTGATCGGGCAGCAGCGGGGAATCGAGCTGGCTCTTCAGGATCGAGAGCACCTGGCCGCGCTCGATCTGCGCGGTGCCCTCGACGGCCACGTCCACGATCGTGTTCGGCGTGGCCGCGCCGCTCCCGGGCGCCGGCGTGCCCTGGGCCGCGGCCGCCAGCGGCAGCAGCAGCCACGCCAGCAGTGCGAGCCCGGCACACGCCGTGCGGGCGGGCGGCCGGGGGCGGATCACGGGGCCGGGCACCTGGCCCGGCACCGCACGGCGCACAGCGCTGGGCATCGAGCGGAGCACGCCCCGGCGGGGCGGCCGCGTGGGGGCGATGGGCCTTCCTGGCCGCGCAAAGGCTCCCATGCTGGGCTCACCGGCTGGGGGCCGGTGCCCCGACGCGATGCAGCAGGCCGTGCTCCAGCACGAACCGCTGCTCCATCCTGGCGGCGAACTGCGGATTGTGGGTCACCAGCACCAGCGTCAGGCCGTGCTCCCGGTTCAGCCGCAGGATCAGCTCCCCCACCTCGTTGCCGGTCTCCTCGTCGAGGTTTCCGGTGGGCTCATCGGCCAGCAGGATCTTCGGCCGGTTGGCGAGGGCTCGGGCCAGCGCCAGCCGCTGCTGCTCTCCGCCCGAAAGCTGGGCCGGCTTGTGCGACGTGCGTTCGGCGAGCCCCACCTCGGCCAGCAGCGCGCGGGCCTCGCCTTCCACCGGCAGCGTGCGTCCGGCGCGGATCCACATCGGCATCATCACGTTTTCGAGCGCCGTGAAATCCATCAGCAGGTGATGGAACTGGAACACGAATCCGATCGTGTCGTTGCGGAACCGCGCCAGGGCGTCGCTATCCAGCCGGTTCAGGTCGTGGCCGCCGATCGAGATGAAGCCTTGGTTGGGCGTATCCAGCGCGCCGATCAGGTGCAGGAAGGTGCTCTTGCCGGCCCCGGAGGCACCCATGATGGAGACGGTGCGCCCTGCCTCGACCGCCAGGTTCACCCCCCGCAGGATGTGCAGGTCTCGCCCTTCGCCATCCACATAGTGCATGTGCAGGTCCCGGATGTCGATGAATTCGGCGTGGGACGTGGGGAGAGTCGGCACCGGGGAGTTCCGTCCGCGAACGGGGCGTCGCGCGAGTGGAGCCGGGGTCCCCCAGGGAGGCGCTCGGCCCGCAAACCCGCTCCCGCCGCGGCTTCGGCAGCAGAGCGACGGCGCACCACGTTACTGAATCCCCCGCGCCAGGTCAAGGCTGGCGTTGTCGGCTCCGCCCTGGTGGTGTAGCGTGAGTGGATACGCCGCAGCGTGTGCACGCGAGACCGGCGCCAGCGCCGTCCGCCGAACCCCGTTCCCCCGATCGTCCGCATGCGCTGGCTCCTGCGAGTGGCTCTGGTGGGGGTGTTCCTGGCGAGCGCGGGTGGAGTGCTGGCCCAGCCGAGCGTGCAGGAGGGGGGCATCTTCCGGCGCTATCTGGAGGCGCGGGATGCGCCGAACCCGTGGCAGGTCATGCCGGAGTTTCCGGTCGCCGTGCAGCCGCAGTTCGATGCGGATGCGAGCATCCAGGAGAACGCCGGCGTCAACCTGCTCGTGGCGTATCGCCCCGGCAACCGGGTCTACAACGCGCGCTCCTTCGATTTCGCGCGGGCGGCCTGGCGCCCCAAGGGCGGCAAGGTGCGCAGCGTGCAGGTGATCCAGTTCGACATCACCGAGTACCTCTACGGCTGGGTGTACCGGGTGGCCACGATCGGCTTCGGGGTCGGGCTCGGCGTCATGGATGGCGAGATCGTCAACCGCGACGGCACCTTCCGCACACGGCTGGAACCCTTCATCCCGGTCGCGCTGGGGGTGGGCATCCCGCTCGGGAAGGATTTCGTGCTCGGGCTGAAAGTGGCCCAATCGTCCTTTTTCGGTCCGGGCCCGGTCGTCTCGATGACGCGCGCCCTGGTGGGCCTCGGATACAACTTCTAGCCGCCGGGGCGGGCCGGCGGGTCGCGTACTTCCCGCGAGCCGTTCCGGTCGGCCGGGCGCCGCAGCGCCCCCCTTTGCGCACGAGCCACGCCATGCTGCTGCCCTTTCTGCCGTACCTGTTCGCGCTGAGCGGCGCCACGCTGGTGCTGGCGCTCGGGGAGCCCCTCGTCGACGCGACCGTGCTCGGCCCGGTGGAGTTGGGGCTGGCGGCGCTCGGGCTGCTGGCGCTCGGGCTGCTGGTGGGCCACGTGCCCGAAGCGATGCTGGGCTCGCGCGTGCCCACGCGGATATCCCTCAGGCGCGTGCTGCTGCTCGGCATGTGGCTGGGGCTGCTCGCCGCGCCGCCCCTGCACGGGGGCCTGTTCGCGCTGGCCCGGGGTCGCCCCGGCGGCGACGAGGCGCTGCTGCTGGCGGTGCTCGCAATCTACTGGCTGGCGGATTCGTTCACGCTCCAGCCGCTCGGCCCCGGCGGCGCGGGCGGCGCTGCGGCGCAGGTGCGGCGCCTGCTGCGGCACCTGGGCGTGCCGCTGCCGCTGTTGCTGCTCTATGCGGGCGGGGTGGTGCTGAACGCCCTGGCGCAGCCCCTCGGCGCGGCGGCGGCGGGCGGGCTGCCCGGCTGGCTGCGCACGGCCCTGCAGATGACCGGCGCCCTGGCGCTGATGGTGCTGCTGACCCCGCACCTGATCCGCTGGTGCTGGGCGCTGCCGCCCCTGCGCCCGCCCGAGTCGGAGCGGCTGGTGGCCGAGGAGCTGGCGGCCAACGGCGTCCGCGCCACGCGGGTGCTCGAGTGGCCCGAGCCGCTGATGGGCAGCATCACTGCCGGGGTGGTGGGGCTGGTGCCGGGGTTCCGTTTCCTGCTGTTCGGCCCCACCCTGGCCCGCGCGCTCACGCCGGAGGAGCTGCGCGCGGTGACGGCCCACGAGGCTGCGCATGTCCGCCACCGCCACCTCTGGTACTACCTGGCGGCGATCCTCGCCTTCGCGATCGTGTTCCAGCTCCTGAGCCAGGCGCTCGTGCTCGGCGGGCTGGTCGTGCGGGCCGTGCCGCCGCTCTGGCTGATGGTGACCCTCGAGGTGCTGGCCCTGGTGGCCTTCCTGCGCTTCGGGCTGGGCTTCCTGAGCCGGCAGTTCGAGCGCCAGGCCGATGGCCACGCCCTGCGGCGCACGGGGCTGGCGCCGTTCCAGGCGGCGATGGCCAAGGTGGCCCTGCTCAACCGCATCCCGATCGAGGCGGACAACTGGCACCATTATGGCGTGGGGCGCCGGCTGGAGTTCGCCCGCCAGGCCAGCGCCGAGCCCGACCGGCTGGCGCGGCACGACCGCCGCGTGGCGCGCATCAAGGCGCTCGGGCTGGTGGCCCTGGTGGCGATCGTCGCGGTGCAACTGGCGCTCGTCGGCACCGATGCCGCCAACCGCGTGGTAGAGCGCGTGTGGGAGCCGCGCATCGCCGGTATCGCCGAGCCCACCCCCACCGAGCTGCGGCTGCTCGAAGCGCTCGCCATGTACGCCTACGAGCAGCGGGACCTGGTGCGGGCCGAGCGCTACTTCCGCCGGCTGATCGCCTGGCGCCCCGACGACCCCCGCGACCAGAACAACCTGGCCTGGCTGCTGGCGACCCGCGAGCCCGCCGAGCGCCAGGCGCTCGATGAAAGCCTGCGCCTCGCCATGAGCGCCGCCCAAACTAGCGAAAGCGCGTACATCTGGGATACGCTGGCCGAGGCGTACGCCCGCGGCGGCCATGCCGAAAAGGCCCGCGCCGCCGCGGCCCATGCCCTCGAGCTGGCGGAGGGCGGGCAGGGGCGGGGCGAGGCCTCGCTCGCGTACTATCGCGCCCGCCTGCGCGCGCTGGGGGGCGGCACCATGCCGTGATGCGCGGTGGCGGTCCGTCGCGCCGGAGCGCGGTGCACGTGGGCTGAACAGGACGGGTATGGGGTCAGGTTGGCGAAATGGGGCTGGATACCGACGCAGCCTCACACCCGCCGCTGGCGCGGCTGCTCCCTCTCCAGGGGGAGAGGCGGCGTCCGTCAGCCCGTGCCGGTGGCCAGTTCGCGGCTCCCTCCCTCTCCCCCAGGAGAGGGAGGGCCGGGGTGGGTGAGGCCGTCACGACGACCCTCTCCATTTCAAGGTGACCCACTACCCAAAGACGGCGGCGCGAGGGGGGTCGCCGCGCCGGTCGCGGCCCCGGTGGCCGTGCCGATCGCTCGGGCGCCCAGGACGGGTTCAAGCGCATGCTGGCGTTCAATCTCGGGGTGTTTTTCCGGAACCTGCGCGGTGCGGAGGTCTCGTTCTCCGCGCGCAACCCCGCCTGCGAGATGCATTTCGTGGGGGGCGTCGAGCACCTGCGGGAGCACACGGACCTCAACCGGCGCCTCTCCGTTTCCCTCTCCCGCGGCGAGCTGATCTGCCACATCGCCTTCGAGGATCGGGAGGAGGAGGACGCCCCGGAATCCACCGAAGTGGACGTGCAGGTCATCCAACGCGGCGCGGGGCGCGAGGTGACCCTGCTCCAGACCCGCTTCCTGTTCGAGGAGATCACCCTCAAGCCCTGGTCGCCCGGCGACGAGACGCCCCCGCCCGACGAGCCCAAGACGGCTTGAGGGCAGGCGTGCGCTCCGGCGCCTGCGGCACATTTTCGCATGCCACGGCCCAGCGGTTGCGCTACAATACGGGCCACGCCGCGCCCTTCTCTGATGCCGTGGGATGCTCCCGCCATGACCCCTCCGGGCGAACAGGAAATCCAGCGCCGCCTCGCCTTCCTGGACTTGTCGGAAGAGGATTGGGCACGCCTGCGCGAGATGCACGCCGTGATCCACCCCCACCGGGCGCGCCTGATCGAGGATTTCTACCGGGTGATCCTGGCCGAGCCGGAGCTGGCCAAGCTGCTCGCCGACCCCGTCGTCCTCAAGCGGCTGCAGCAGACCCAGGCGGAGTACATCTCCTCGCTGCTCACGGCGCCGCGCACGACGGACTACTTCCGGCAGCGGCTCCGGATCGGCACCGCCCACCACCGGATCGGGCTCGACTCACGCTGGTTCATCGTCTCGTACCATCACCTGGAGCGGCTGATCGGGACGTGGTTCGTCGCGCGCTCCGGGTACGGGCCGGAGCGCGCCGCGCCGTACCTGGCCTCGCTGCACCGGGCGGTGTACCTCGAGATCGGCTTCACCTCGGATGCCTACGTGCAGACGCTCAGCGAGCAGTTGCGCGGCGAGACCGAGGAGGCGCTCAAGGCGAACCGCATGAAGAGCGAGTTCCTGAGCCGCATGTCGCACGAGCTGCGCACGCCCCTCAACGCCATCATCAACTTTACCGACTACGTGCGCACCCAGGCCGCCGATCAGATTTCGCCGCGCCTGCAAGACCGGCTGCAGCGCGTGCTGAGCAACGCCGACCACCTGCTGGCGCTGATCAACGACATCCTCGACATGTCGCGGCTGGATGCGGGGCGGCTGGAAATCCACCGCGAGGCCGTGCCCATGGCGCCGTTCCTCGACGAGATCGCGCGGCTGGCCGAGGTGCTGATGCGCAAGAACGAGAACGCGTTCGCCTTCGAGAACGGCTGCCGCGTCGAGCGGCTGTTCACCGACCCCATCCGGCTGCGGCAGATCCTGCACAATCTCCTCACCAACGCCGCCAAGTTCACCCGCCACGGCACGGTGCGGCTGGAAGTGGGAGCGGACGACGGGCGGGTGCACTTCGCCGTACACGATACGGGCGTGGGGATCGCCAAGGCGGATATTCCGCTGATCTTCCAGGAGTTCCGCCAGTTGCCGCAGCCCAACACGGTCGCCTCCGAGGGCACCGGGCTCGGGCTCGCCATCTCGCAGCAGCTCTGCACGATGCTCGGCAGCACGCTCGAGGTGGAGAGCGAGCCGGGCCGAGGCTCGTCGTTCCGCTTCAGCATTCCGATCAGCTCGCCGGAGATGCCGGGCAAGGCGGCCGCGCCCATCTACACCTTCGCCGATCTGGCCCGGGTGCCTCCGCCCAGGGCGGGGCGGCGCGTGATGGTGATCGACGACGACCCCGACGTCGTCATCCAGATCCACGACCAGCTCGGCCCGCTGGGCTACGTCGTGGTCGGCAGCCTGGAAGTGGACGAGGGGCTGGCCCTGGCCCGCGAGATCGCACCGGTGGCGATTCTGCTCGACATCAAGTTTCCCCGCTTCGAGGCGTGGTCGGTGATCCACCAGATCAAGAACGACCCCCAGCTCGCCGGCGTGCCGGTGATCGTGATCTCGTCGCTGGAGAACCGCTCGCTGGGGCGGGAGCTGGGCGCCGCGGAGTACCTGGTCAAGCCGATCCGGGTGGAGCAGCTCCGCCAGGCGTTGTACCGGGTGGCCTCGGTCAACCAGCGCGTGGTCGTGGCCTCGCACGATGAGCGGGTGCTGGCCGAGGCGCGCGCGGCCGTCGAGGCGGCGCACAGCATCCCCGTGGAAGTGCAGAGCACGGCCACCCTGCTGCGCGCCCTCGACGAGGATCGCACCGTGGCCCTCGTGCTCGATTGCGACCGGTTCGATCGCGAGGGGCTGCGGGCGCTGCGGCGCGTCTCCGAGCATCCGCGCAGTGCGCAGTTGCACATCATCTGCCTGTCCCGCGACCCGGAGCGCCACCCCATTCCGGAGCACATCGCCAACGTGGTCATGCTCGACCGGGGGCGGTTCGGGCCGGAGTTCCTGTCGGGCTGGCTGGCGAGGATCGTAGGAGGGCAGCCCGATCCGGCGCTTGCGAGGCGGCCATGAGCGCGAACCCCAGGCCCGGCCTGGCCGCAGACGACCCGGCGCTGGTCTCGATCCGCATCCAGCGGCAGGCGCTGGTGGGGCGGCTGCTGCCCCAGATCACCCACGAGGCGGGCAACGGCTTCAGCAAGATCGCCCTCGCCGTCGAGCTGCTGCTGCACCGGGAGCTGGCCCCCGAGCAGCGCCGGGAGAAGCTGCGGCTGCTCCAGCGCCACGCCGACGGCGCCTGGGCCATCCTCTCCGGCTGGCGGGCGTGGGTGGACGGCGTCGGCCCCGGGGCCTTCGGGAACGGCGGCGCCGGCGGCGCGCTGGCGCAGTTCCTGCTTCCGTTCACTTCGCTGCTGGGGCGCTCCAACGTCTCCCTGCGCAGCGCGGCCGAACTGGCGGCGGTCGCGCCCCGGGACTACGCGGTGATCGAGCGGCAGCTCGGCGCCGGCCTGGCGGGGCTGATCGAGGAGGGCGCCCCTGCTCCGTTCACCCTGACGCTCACCGATGCCGCGCCGGGCATCCTGGCGGTCGCGCTGGCGCCGGATCCGGTCGCCATGGAGGCCGCCGCGTATCTCAGGCGCCAGGCCGCCCACTGGGGTCGGGCGGAGGGCCATGGCGCCGCGACCCCCGCCCTCCGCAACGGCGCGCTGGTGGTCGAGCTGGGCGGGGAGCGGGGCTGACGGCACCCCGTGGCGTCCCTACCCCTGCCCCTCCCCACCCGGTGGAGAGGGGTGCTCGCAGGGCGGGGTGAGGAGGCGGCATACTCCCCGGGGAGCAGGGAGCGCTCTCCATATCAACCCGAACCCTCAGCGCGCGAACCGCACGATGGCCAAGCCCAGCATCCTGATCGTGGACGATACCGAGGACAATCGGCTCGGGCTGGCCGATTGGCTGGAGGAACGCTACGAGTGCCTGATGGCGGAAAGCGCCGACCAGGCCGAGGTGATCCTGCGCGACGCCCGGCCGCTCGTGATCCTGCTCGACCTCTCGCTGCCGGGACGCAGTGGCTGGGAATTTGCTTACCAGTTGAAGGCGGATGGCCGCACCCGGGACATCCCGATCATCGCCATCAGCGCCTTCGTGGCGGCGGTCGATCGGGAACGGGCCCTGGAGGCCGGCTGTGACGGCTTCCTGCCGAAGCCCTTCCGCATGGCGCAGTTGTTCGAGGCGATCGAACGGGTTTCCCCGCAGGCCCCATGACTCTCGCGACCTCTGTCCCGCCGGGATGGCTCGCACGGCTGACGCGCCCCGCGGCGGCGCTGGCGGCGGCGCTCGTGCTGGCCACGGCGCCGGCCCGCGCGGAGCTGCGGCAGAACTTCTACCCGGATGGCACGCTGCGCACGCGCTGGGAGCTGCGCGCGGGCCCGGAAGGGCCGGAGCGGCACGGGGCGTTCCAGCGCTTCCACCCGAACGGCGTGCTGGCGCTCGATGGCCGATACCAACGCGACAGGCCGGCTGGCGAGTGGCGATGGTTCGACGAGCGCGGCACCCTGCTGAAGAAGGTGCTCTACGGCCCCGAGGGCGAGGATGTGCTGGCCGGGCAATCGCTCAAGTCTCCCCGGAGCACGTTCTTCACGCTGTCCCGCATAAAGCTCGCCGAGGGCCAGCTCAAGTACGACAAGCCGCACGGCCCCTGGAAGTACTGGTACCCGGACGGGGCGCTCAAGGCCGAGGGCACTTACGAGACCGGCATCCCGGTCGGGCGCTGGGTCTACTACCACCCCAACGGCCAGATCGGCCGCATCACCGAGTACGCCCTGGGCGTCCCCGATGGCGAGACGCTGGCCACCTACCCCAGCGGCGAACCCGAGGAGCGCGGCCGCCTGGACCACGGCATCCGCACCGGCAGGTGGCGCCAGTGGTACGCCAACGGCAGCCGGCGCAGCGAAGGCGTCTACGTCGAGGACCTCAAGGAAGGCGAGTGGCGCACCTGGTCGGAGCAGGGCGAGCTGGTCAGCCACGTGCGCTATCAGGCCGACGTCGAGGTCGAGCAGCTGCTGCGGCCGAAGCCGCCGCCCCCGGAGCCGGTGATCTCCGATCCCCTCACGCTGCCGTTCCTGCCGCGGCTGTACGACGCGAACGACTGGCCGATCCGCGCCCGCCCCGAAGGCGCGGCGCCGTCCGCACCCGCTCCTGCGCCCGCGCCGTAGCGGCCCCCTGCGAGGCGGCGGCTTGCATCCTGCGCCGGTGCCGGTCACAATGGATCAACCGCAACCGGAGCCGGAAACACGGTCGCCGCGGCCCCTCCGGGGGCTCCGCGGAGGAAAGTCCGGGCTCCACAGAGCAGGATGCTGGCTAACGGCCAGTGGGGGCGACCCTAAGGAAAGTGCCACAGAAAATACACCGCCGATGGGGGCGGGCTCCGGCCCGCTTCACAGGCAAGGGTGAAATGGTGGGGGCCTCGCGGCCTTAATGTAAGAGCCCACCGCGACCCTGGCGACAGGGTCGGCAGGGCAAACCCCATCCGGAGCAAGTCCAAGCAAGGCGGCGCTGAGGTGGCTCGCCGAGCCGCCGGGTAGGACGCACGAGGGCGCCGGCAACGGCGCTCCCAGATAGATGACCGTGACGCCCCTTCCCAGGGGCGGACAGAACCCGGCTTATCGAAGGCTCCGGTTGCGGCCTTCTTTCCCGGCTTTACAGCTTCAAGACGCGTGCGGCTCCGTGGTCGGCGGCCCCGCACGTCTTCTCTCCTTGCCTTCCCCGCCTGGCGGGGAGGGGTGCCCGCAGGGCGGGGTGGGGACGCGGGGAGCGGCTCAGGCGACGCTGGCCGCCGCGCGGCGGACGCCCTTCTTCCGCGTCGAGGCCCACTCGTACAGCCCGACCTCCTCGCGGATCGTCGCACAGACGGCCACCACGCGCTCCAACTGCTCCCGCGTCATGCCGCTGGTGACGGTGAACCGCACCAGGGAGCGGTTCTTGGCGGTGGCCGGCGCGCAGAATACTGACCCGAACACGCCCCGCGTCTCCAAGGCATCACGCAGGATCATGGTCTGCGGCTCGGGCCCGGCCACCAGCGAGATGATCTGGCACTGGCTGTCGTCCACGTTGTAGTCGAGCGCGCTCAGGCGGCCGCGCAGGTAATCGGCGTTGGCATGGAGCGCGCTGCGCCGGTCGTTCTCGGCGCGCATCACCTCGAGCGTGGCCAGGAAGCCGGCCGCCTCGTGATCCAGCACGCACGAGCTGAAGATGGCCGGCCTGGACTCGTAGCGGAAGTACTCCATGTGCCGGGCCGAGCCGGCCACGACCCCGCCGCGCGCCGCGAACGCCTTGGAAAGGCTGGCGGTGCGGAAGTGCACCCGCTCGGAGAGCCCCAGCGCGGCCGTCAGCCCCTCGCCGTGCTCGCCGAACACCCCCAGCGCGTGCGACTCGTCCACCACCAGCACGCAACCGTGGCGCTCGGCGACGGCGACCAGCTCCGCCAGCGGCGCGATGCTCCCGCTGGTGCTGTAGACCGCATCCACGATCACCACGCCCGGGCCGTGCTTGGCCGCCATGTGCTCCAGCGAGACGGGGTCGTTGTGCTTGAAGGGGCGGGCCAGGGCGCCGGCGGCCGTGATGCCCTCCCAGAGCGACATATGGGCGAACATGTCGATGTAGACCGGCGTGGCGGGCCCGGTGATGGACTGGATCAGCCCCGTGTTGGCGCACCAGCCCGACTGGCAGACCACCGTATCCTCGCAGCCGATCGATTGGGCCAGCGCCAGCTCGAACCGCCGCAGGGGGTCCATGCCGTTGCGGAACACTCCCGAGCGCAGCAGCCCGTGACCCCGCGAGCGCAGCACCTCCACCTGCGCCTCCATGATCGCCGGATGGTTGGCGAAGTCGAGGTAGTCGTTGGAGACCAGCATCACCGCATGCGAGCCCGGGCGCCGCCCCTTCATGATGTGGCCACCGCTCCACGTCTTCTCGACCCGCTCCCGGAAGTAGCCGTCCATGCGCTCCCGCAGGAAGGCCGGCTGTTCCGCCTGGATGGAACCGACTGCGGCCGTGGACGAACGTTCGGTGTTGAGCAGCATGGGAGTTCTCCTTTGGTGATAGGACGGGAATAGTGCCGACGAACCCATGGCGCGTGGCGACGGGGTTCCCCCGTACCCCTGAAGGCCCCTGCTTGTGCGAACGGCACAGCTTCCGCGACAGAATCCGCAGAGGCCCGGATTTCGCCCGCAATCCCCGCGTATCACAGCCGATCAGCCCCACACAATGCATGGCGATGCGAAGGCTTTCCGCTATAGTATGGGATTCCCGCTCAGCGAATTCTCCCTATGATGCACGGAAAGAGCCTGGCGGTCGGCCTCCCCTCTTGGGCCAAGGCGCGAATGTGTCGCAAACGCGACCCGCACGGGGCGCGTGGCCTCACGCCCTGCGCGGGCCGTGAATGAGCCCCGTGATCAATCCCATCAGCGCGAACTGGACCAGGAAGAACGCCCCTTCGTAGGCAAGCCACGCCGGCACGGCGTGCACCTCGAATTTCGCGGCCTCGGCGAACACACCGTAGCTGCCGAGGAAGAGACTCAGCAGCAGGCCGAACTTCAGCCCCTCGACGGCCGGCCTGCCTGCACCCTGGAGCCGCGGATAGAGCAGGCACCACACCGCCGCTTCGTTTGCGTTGAGATCACAAAGGAATATTCCGCCAACGGTCGAAGTTGAGTCAAAAGCGGATCGTGCCGGCGCCGATGCCTGCGTACGCCTCCGCGTCGAGGGGCGTGTAGGTGGCCCGGTCGGCATTCCGGTAGTAGAGCGCATCCGTCACCTTGCGCGGATCGTATCCCGCCCGTTGCAGGTCCAGCTTGCGCAGCTTGAAAGTGGCGGTGAGCTCCGCGTGGGCCAGGATGCGCGCGAACGCGGGGCGCATGTAGGGGGCCAGCTTCTCCTCCGTGGCGCGGTAGAAGGCCTCGGGCTCGAAGCGCGCGCCGTCCTCGAGCGTGAGCGCGACCATCCCCACCCGGCCCTCGGTGCCGGGCACCTGCACGCCAAAGACGTTGGCGAACGCGACGCCGGGCAGGGTGGCGAGGATTTCCTGCACTTCGCTGGTGGAGACGTTCTCCCCTTTCCAGCGGAACGTATCGCCGATGCGGTCCACGAAGAAGTAGTTGCCGCGCTCGTCCTGCCGCAGCAGGTCGCCGGTGCGGAAGTAGACGTCCCCCTGGCGGAAGGCATTGCGCACGAGCCGCTTTTCCGTCTCCTCGCGCCCCTTGTAGCCATAGAACGGCGTGAGCGCGGTGACCTCGCCCAGCAGCTCGCCCGGCTCGCCGGGGGCGCAGCGCTGCAGGTGGCCCAGCGCATCGCGGACGTAGGCATCCTCCGCCACGTCGTAGCGGACGAGCACCAGGTTGTCGGACGTCTTGAGGATGCAGGTGCCGAGCGAGCCCGCCATGTCGTTCATGTTCAGGGTGACCGCGTTGCCTTCGGTGGAGGCGTAGAACTCGCGGATGTGCCGCACGCCGAAGCGCTGCCGGAACGGCTCCCAGATGTCGGGGCGCAGGCCGTTGCCGAGCATCCGCGTCAGCGCGTGATCGCGGTCGCGCGGGGTCGCGGGGCCGTTCATCAGGTAGCGCAGGATCTCCCCGATGTAGACGGCGGTGGTGGCCCGGAAGGCGCGCACCTCCTCCCAGAACCGGCTGGCGCTGAAGTGGCGCGTGATGGCGAAGGCCGCGCCGTTGACCAGTGCCGAGCCGAATGCGATCAGGATGCCGTTGCTGTGGTAGAGCGGCAGCGGGCAGTACAGGATATCGCCCGGGTGCAGGCCGAGCCCGTAGGTGCCCATGCCGAGCCCGGCCGCATACCAGCGGTAGTGGGAGATGCGCGCGGCCTTGGGCAGCCCCGTGGTGCCCGAGGTGTAAATATAGAGCAGAGGCTGCCGGCTCTGGATGCCGGGGTCGGGCGGGTTCGCCGAGGGGGCCCCGGCGAGCAGGGCGTTCAGGTCGGCGCTGCCGGCGGGGGCGGGCGCGGCGGCCGGCCAGCGCGTATCGACCCAGACCCCCTCGGGCCGCAGGCTGGTGAGCTGGGGCAGCACCTCGCCCACCGCATCCAGGCACTCCGCGCCCACGATCGCCCGCTGCGCTTCGGAGAGGTTGAAGCTGTGGACGAGGGCCGGCCCGCGGAGCTGCGTGTTGATCGCGGCGCAGAGCGCTCCGAGCTTGCCGAGCGCGGTGACCGTCTCCAGGTACTCCGGCCGGTTCTCCATCATCAGGGCCACCACCGCGCCCTTGCCCACGCCCGCGGCGTGGAACGCGTGGGCGCGGCGGTTCACCCGCCGGTTGAACTCGGCGAAGCTGTGGCGCTCCTGCTCGAACAGCACGAACGGCGCATCGCCGAACCGGGCCGCCGCCGCCTCCAGGGTCCGGCCGAGCGTGTTCCGCTTGAACACCAGCAGCGCGATATAGCGCAGCAGGAACCGGTAGTAGTCGAGCGAGGCCATATGAACCTCCCGGCGGAGACGTCGTGCCTGCTGGAGTCCCTGCGGCGAGGTCAGACCCTCATGCGGTTTCCTGCATGCCGGGCCGGGCGTCGACCGCCGCGTTGCGCGCCGGCCCCCGGGACTGCGGGCGGCGGCGTGTTCCCGCATCCAAGTTGCGCAAACCGGGTGCGGGCGAGCGCCACGCGGCGTGGCCGGGGACCCTCTCTTGGCCGCCCGCGGACGCCCGGCGCCACCGTCACTGCGACACCACCTGCGGTTGCTGGATGCCGGCCCGGGCCTTGAGGCTGCGGGCCAGCGCCTCCGCGCCCTGGCGGGAGGTCTTGCCGACCCGCACCCGGTACATGGTCTCCCCGTCGGAGCCTTGGAACTGGCTCAGGTAGGCGTTGTAGCCCTGCTTCTTGAGCTTGAGCATCAGCTCGCGGGCCTTTTCCTGGCTCTGCAGGGAGGCCACCTGCACGGTATAGTTGACCGCTTCCGCCCTGGCCGCGGGGGCGGGCGCGGGCTGGGCGGGCGCGGGCGGACTGGCCGTCGCCACCCGCTTGGCCGGAGCGGGCCTGGTTTGCGGGGCGGGCTGCGGCGCGGCCTGCGGGGGCGCCTGCCGGGCGACCGGCGCGGCGGGCGCGGCCGGCGCGGCCGGCACTTCGACCACCTTCAGCTCGCGGCGGGCGCGGCTCAGCAAGGCTTCGGTCTGTTCGCGGGGCGCGCCGACCGCGCCCACGCCTTCGGCGGGCGTGCTGGGCGCGCGCAGCGCCTCGTTGAGCGCGTTGAGCCCGGTGGCGGGCGTCTCGGGGCCGGGCGCGCGCGGCGCCTCGGCCTGGGGTGCGCTCGGCACGAACGAGATCGGCTGGCGCATCCCCTTGCCGGTGACGACGCCCAGGTAGAACACCACCACGCCGGTCAGCACCATCAGCGTGAGGGTCAGCCAGAGGGTGCGGCCTTCCATCTCCAGGCGGTACACGCGCCCGGGCCGCGAGGCTGTCAGGTTGGAGCGATTGACCAAGGTCGCCATGGGCTCACCTCCGTGTGTTCAAAGGCCCGCTCGCGCCCTCCTGCTGCGGCATCGCACCCCACGGGCCCGGCTCCGCGCCCTCCAGGGCGCGGCATTGCGGCGGCCGGCGGCGGGATCGGCTCGCTGCCGGTACAACCCAGTCCGAGGCTAGTAGAATCGGGCCGCGAACGCCAGCGCAAACTCGCGCCGGGGCGAGTCGAGGACTCTCGTCTCGACCTGCGCAGGGTGGGCGTAGCGGAGAGACCGAGTCGCGCCTTGACGGGCGTGCTCGAAGCAGCGGAATCACCCCCGTACCCTTTCCATCGGTGCTGGGGCGGGGAGGCGGCGTCGACGTTTCCCGATCGCGTCAGGAAGGCACACCCCGGCCGGGGAAGAATGGCCCCAGCGCGGGGTGGGAGCCGCGCGGCCGTGCGGGAGGGGCGGGCCGAGCCGCCGGACGGCCGCGACCCCGACAGCGCGGTCAATCCGGCCATGGCGTACACGCGGTTGCGCCGTTGCGGCCCGGCCGCTCGAAGTGGTACCCCTTAGGCGGAGCCCGGGCGACCCGACCGGCGGAGCGGGGTTGCCTCTCCACCCTTGACACTGCCGCCCCTCGTGGACCCTGAAGCGCCTCGCTTTCCGATCGGACCGGCATGTTGCGACTGGAACGGTTGCCCGGAAACGTGACGGCCGTGCTGATATTCGGGCGGCCGCCGCTGGTGTTCGGCGCCTTCGCCTGCGCGCTGTGGGTGATGTTCACCCACAATCCGGTGGCCTACATCCTCGGCGTCACGCTGCTCGTGCTGGCGATGGCGTTCGACTGGATCGACGGCTGGTTCGCGGCGCGCTACCGGCCCCATTCCCGCCTGCGGCCGCTGGTGGACCGCATGATGGACCGCATCGTGCTCTCCATCATCTTCCCGGTGCTGGGGGCCGGCATGTTCTGGCGGCTGCACCGGATGGAGGCGGTGCTCACCGCCGCCGAGGCGCAGCAGGCCCTGCTGCACGCGCTGTTCGTGCTGGCGATCTCGGTGCTGGTGCTGCTGCGCGACCAGTTCGCGCTGTTCCTGCTCGGCGTCGCCCAGCGTCGCGAGGCTGAGGTGGAGTCGGAGAGCCTGACGCGGCTGCGGACGCTGGTGGCCTCGCCGATGGCCGTGCTGCTCTACGCCCATGCCTTCTACCTGCCCACGGTCGGCTGGGAGGGCTTCTACCGCTGGGTGGACCCGCTCAACCAGATTCCGCTGCGGGTGTGGTTCGTCATCGAGATGACGTTTCTCCTCATCAACATCGTGTCGGCGACGCTGTACTTGCGCAAGTACGGCCCGATGGCGCTGGACGACATCTGCGAGGACGACGAGGTGCTGCGCCGTCGCATCCTCTCGGTGCTGCCCAATGCGCTCACCCTGATGAACGCCCTGCTGGGGGTGACGGCGGTCGTGTTCGCCGGATACGGCCGCGTGCGCGAGGCGCTGTTCCTCCTGATCGGCGCCGTGTTCTTCGACCGCCTGGATGGCCTGGTCGCGCGGCGGCTGGGCCTCACCGAGCCTCTGCCCCGCGAGGACGGCAAGCCGGTCGGCATCCCCATGGGCGCCATGCTCGACGACATCTCCGATGCCGTGAGCTTCTGCTTCGCCCCCGCGCTGATCTATTACATGGTGCTGGCGGGGCTGCCTTCGGGCGAACGCGTGCCCCTGCCCCTGGGGTTGGTGGCGCTCGTCTATGCGGGGGCGGGGGTCTCCCGGCTCACCTACTTCGTGCTCGACAAGAATCCCGTCCCCGGCTTCTTCAAGGGGATGCCCGTGCCTGCGGCGGCGCTGCTGGTGATGGCGCCGGTCGAGATGGCCGCCTACGCGGCCAAGCACCTGCCCGACCAGGAGTTCTTCTGGTCCGCCGTAGCCACCGGCGCCATGGTCGTCGCGTCGGTGACGATGAACCTGTTCCCCGTGCGCTACCTCCACGTCGGGCGGCTGATGGGGCGCCGCCCGGGGCTGAAGTGGTTCTCGCTCATCGCGTGGGTGGTGACGGTGTTCACCCCGATCTTCGGCATCATCGTGTTCGCGTTCTGCGTCGTCTACGTCATCTCCCCCGTCTTCACCAGCCGCATCGACCCCCGCATCGCCGCGCAGGAGCGCCCGCCGGCCGCGTAGCCGGAGCCGCCCGCACGCGGCCTTGCCGGTGTAGGCCATCGGTCCGGGGTCTGCCGCCGCCCTGCGGTATGTAGCGCGACTGACGCCAAAGAGTATTTTTCCTGTTGTCATCGCCCGCCGAATCCCCTATATTCGTGCCGCCCATACTTGAGTCCACGGACCGGCCCCGTGCGCTGATTGCCTTTATTCAGGCGATGTCCCGACGGAATAATCCGCAACGGTCGACGGCGTTTGCTATACCTGCCCGTTTTGTCCGAATGCGCGTCTGGCGCCCAACGGCGACTCAGTCTCCTCCTGCCGTTTTCCGACTGACACACCGCGTGGAGATGGTAGAATGTCCCCTGGTCCGACGGTGCCGCCACCCGGGCGCCCTCGGTGTGGTTCAAGGAAGGGACTGCACGCCGCGGCCGAGGGGCATCGTTCCTGGATGCGCTCACAGTTGTACCATATTTGGTATGTCGTCTGGCCGCGTCAGCACTGAGCGGGAGAGAGGGGAAGTACCCGCAGCCGAAGCGGCGCTCGTGGCAGGCAGTGCGGGCAGGGGAAGGATCAGGCGTTGCCCGGCGGAGGGGTGACTGAGGTCATCGCCGAACGATGGGCGCGAGGGGTCGCGGCAGGGAGCGCCGCGACCCTTGCAGTACGGTCGAGCATCCAGCGAAGAGTGCGATGGCCAATATCATGGACCTGCTGTTCTCGGGCGGCGACGGCGCCCGGGCCGTGGAAGCGATCCTGAAGAAGCTGGACAAGGATCGCACCAGCGTCCGGGTCGAGGT